>NZ_JAFGYJ010000013.1:0-112306 GCF_017490805.1 Pseudomonas sp. 43(2021) | reverse complement strand
AAGACCACACGGTGCATGGTACCGGCTTCGCCGGTGTTCGCGGCTAAAGCCGCTCCCACAGGTATTGCGCAAAGCTGAAAGTCACCGCTGGACCTGTGGGAGCGGGTTTACCCGCGAAGAAGACCACACGGTGCATGGCACCGGCTTCGCCGGTGTTCGCGGCTAAAGCCGCTCCCACAGGTATTGCGCAAAGCTGAAAGTCACCGCTGGACCTGTGGGAGCGGGTTTACCCGCGAAGAAGACCACGCGCTGCATGGCACCGGCGTCGCCGGTGTTCGCGGGCACGCCCGCTCCCACAGGGACCGTGCCAGCTTTTCGATGCAGTGCAGGCTCGAGAGCTGCACCAGCACATGCGTTCGCTGTTTCAGGATCCCATTCTGCGTCATACTCGGCAGACCTATTGCCCGGTTCTCGCCATGCGTCCATTGCTCCCCATCACCCTGGTCCTGCTGCTCGCCGCCTGCGGCGATGGTGAATCGCTGCTCCCGCCGGACGCGCGTCTGCCCGACGGTGGACGGTACCGGGGGCAGGTGGTCGATGGCCTGCTGCAAGGCGAAGGCCGGATCGACTACCCCAACGGCAGCTGGTACGCCGGCAGCTTCAAGGACGGCCAATGGCACGGCCAGGGCGAATGGCACGGGCGCAACGGCGAGGTGTACCGTGGCCAGTTCGCCGCAGGGCTGTTCCAGGGGCTGGGTGAGCTGACCACCCCGGGCAGCCACTATGCCGGCACCTTCAGCCGAGGCCGCCGCGACGGCGAAGGTACCCTCAAGCAAGCCGACCAGACCTACCGCGGCCAGTTCAAGGACGACCTGTATGAAGGCGCCGGCGAGCTGGAACTGGCCGACGGCAGCCGTTACCAGGGCCTGTTCGCCAAGGGCAAGCCCAACGGTGCCGGGGTGCGCAGCGATGCCAGCGGCAACCAGTTCAGCGGCCGCTTCATCAACGGCCAGCTGGAAGGCAGCGGCACCTACGACAGCGTCGACGGCGAGCAGTACATCGGCGAGTTCAAGGACAACCGCCTGGAGGGCCGTGGCCGCTACGAAAACGCCGAGGGTGATGTGTGGATCGGCGAATTCAAGGACGGTTCGCTGGTCGGCGAAGGCGAACTGCTGGGCAGCGACGGCAGCCACTACAAAGGTACCTTCGCCGACTGGCGCCTGTCGGGCCAGGGCAGCCTGCAACTGGCCGACGGCAGCAAGTACATCGGCGGCTTCCTCAATGATGCCTACCACGGTCAGGGCCGGCTGATCCTGGCCAGCGGCAAGGTCGAAAGCGGCACCTGGAGCAACGGTGTGCGCATACGCGACCAGAATGGCAAGCTGTTGCCCGACCCGCTGGACCTGGCGTTGCTCAATCAGGGCCGGTTGCTGGACGAGGCGCTGGCCCGGGTACCGCGCTCGACGCCACCGGTCCAGCTATACAGCCTGGTGGTGGCCGGCGATGGCCAGCAGAGCGTGTTCCTGCGCGAAGCCGACTACGTCAGCAACATGCTCAAGGTGCGTTTTGGCGCCCGCGGCCAGGTAACCTTGGTCAACCACCGCGACCACATGACCACCCGCGCCATGGCCACGCGCGAGAACCTCACCCGCGCTGCCCGCACCCTGGCCGAGCGCAGCGGCCCCGAAGACCTGGTGTTCATCTACCTCACCAGCCATGGCAGCCAGGACCACCAGCTGGTGCTCGACCAGCCGCGCCTGCAGCTGGCCGACCTGTCCACCGACGAACTGGCCAGCGCCCTGGCACCGCTGAAGGATCGCGACAAGGTCATCGTCATATCCGCCTGCTATTCAGGGGGCTACATCGCAGCGCTCAAGGATGAGCGCACGGTGATCATGACCGCCGCCCGGGCCGACCGCGTGTCCTTCGGTTGCTCGGAAGAAGCCGATTTCACCTACTTTGGCGATGCCCTGTTCGCCGAGGCGCTGAACCAGACCGACGACCTGAAACAGGCGTTTGAACTGGCGCGCGCCAGCGTTGCCGAAAGAGAACAAAGGGAAGGTTTCGAGGCCTCTGAACCGCAGCTGTGGGCGCCGCCGAGTGTGCTTGAGCACTGGCAGCACCTGCGCCGGCAGCAGGCCGAAGAAGCATTGCGTAACGCCGCACAGGCCACCGTGGGGGAACAGGCGCAAACGCCACGCAGCCACTAAGCTTGTGTGTAACAAGGGAGAGACATCATGTATTTGACGCCTCAGCATGTCCTGCTTGCCGGTGCCACGGGTCTGACAGGTGAACACCTGCTCGACCGCCTGCTCAACGAGCCAACCATCACCCGCGTACTGGCGCCTACCCGCCGGCCATTGGCCGAGCATCCGCACCTGGAAAACCCGGTGGGCGACCCGGCGGTGTTCCTCCCGCAGCTGGCCGGGCGGGTCGATATCGCCTATTGCTGCCTGGGTACCACGCTGAAGCAGGCCGGCTCCGAATCGGCCTTCCGTGCGGTGGACCTCGACATGGTGGTGGCCTTCAGCAAGCGTGCCCGGGAGTTGGGCGCGCGGCATCTGCTGGTGGTCAGTGCGCTGGGCGCCGACCCGAAATCGTCGATTTTCTACAACCGGGTAAAGGGCGAGATGGAAGAGGCACTCAAGGCCCAGGATTGGCCGCAGCTGACCATCGTGCGGCCGTCGTTGCTGCTGGGCGAGCGGGTCCAGCCGCGGCTCGGGGAAAAGCTGATGTCGCCGTTTTCCAGGCTGATACCCGGGAAATATCGGGGGATCGAGGCTTGTACCTTGGCCCGGGCGCTGTGGCGGCTGGCGCTGGAGGAGGAAGACGGGGTGCGGATAGTGGAGTCGGATGAGTTGCGCAGGTTGGGCAAGAAATAGGCTTCACTGGTGATGGCCTCTTCGCGGGCACGCCCGCTCCCACAGGTACTGTGATCACTTGAGGTTTACACAGATCCTGTGGGAGCGGGCGTGCCCGCGAAAGGGCCCTTACAGGCCACCAGTGGCCTGGAAGCCTACACCGGCCGCTGTCAGCAACGACAACGGCAGCAACAGGGTATCGAGCAGCATGCTCCCGGGCAGGTCCAGCCCCGGGTACGCCGGGGCATCAGCCCCATAATGATCACGCGGGCAACACCCGCCATTGATCACATACAAATCCAGCCGGGTACCGGCATACACCACCGGCGCCCCGGGCTTGTTGGCATCCAGCGTGCGCACCGTGGCACAGCCACCGAGCAGCACCAGCACCAGCACAACCGCCAGCGCTCGCTTCAATCATCCACCCCGAAATGGTGCTCACCCCAACGCGGCAACATGTCCTGGGGAATGTTCAGCAGGTTGAGAATGCGCGCGACGACAAAGTCGACCAGGTCATCGATGGTCTGCGGCTGGTGATAAAAGCCCGGCGCCGCCGGCAGGATCACCGCGCCCATCTGCGACAGCTTGAGCATGTTCTCCAGGTGGATGGTGGAGAATGGCGCTTCACGCGGCACCAGGATCAGCTGGCGACGTTCCTTGAGGGTAACGTCGGCAGCACGCTCGATCAGGTTGTTGCAGGCAC
This sequence comes from Pseudomonas sp. 43(2021), assembly GCF_017490805.1. NCBI lineage: Bacteria > Pseudomonadati > Pseudomonadota > Gammaproteobacteria > Pseudomonadales > Pseudomonadaceae > Pseudomonas > Pseudomonas sp. 43(2021). The sequence goes on along the minus strand of NZ_JAFGYJ010000013.1, from coordinate 108,802 downwards.
CGGTGGCAATCGCCGACAAGGTGCCGGTGGAACAGGGCACCACCACCATCGCCGCCGGGGCGCCGGAACCCGAGGCCACCGGCGACATCCAGTCTTCCTTGCCATACACGCGGATCTGCCCGTCGGCGGCTCCGGTGTATTCGGTGAGAAAGGCCTGCATCGCCTGCGGCTTGGCCGGCAGCAACACGTCGGTCTCGGTGGCCATCACCAGTTGCGCGGCCTTGGAGATCAGGAAGTGCACCTCGCGGTCCTCACGCACCAGGCAGTCGAGCAGGCGCAGGCCATACTGGGCGCCAGAGGCGCCCGTCATGGCCAGGGTGATGCGTTCCGGCCCGCTCACTTCAGTGCCTCGGCCAGCTTGCCGTGCAGGCCGCCGAAGCCGCCATTGCTCATGATCACAACGTGGGTACCTGGGCGGGCCTGGCCCTTGACTCGCTCGATGATCGCTTCGAGGCTGTCGGCCACCACGCTGGGCACTTTGCATTGCGCGGCAGTGGCAGCCAGGTCCCAGCCCAGGTTGGCCGGGGCGTACCAGATCACCTGGTCGGCGTCGTTGACGCTTTCCGGCAGGCCGTCACGGTGGGCACCGAGCTTCATCGAGTTGGAGCGCGGCTCGATCACGGCGATCACCGGGGCCTCGCCAACGCGCTTGCGCAGGCCGTCGAGGGTGGTGGCGATGGCGGTCGGGTGGTGGGCAAAGTCATCGTAGATGGTCACGCCCTGCACTTCGGCAACCTTCTCCATGCGCCGCTTGACGCTCTTGAAGGCACTCAGGCCTTCGATGCCCATGGCTGGCACCACACCTACATGGCGCGCCGCTGCCAGGGTGGCCAGGGCGTTGGCGACGTTGTGCTGGCCAGTGAGTGCCCAATCCACCACGCCCTGCACTTCGCCGTCGAACAGCACTTCAAAGCGCGAGCCGTCGGGGCTGAGCAGACGCGCTTGCCACTGCCCACCTTCGCCAGTGGTCTGCACCGGGGTCCAGCAGCCCATGCCGATCACCCGCTCCAGCGCCAGCTCGGTAGTGGGGTGGATGACCAGGCCTTCGCTGGGGATGGTGCGCACCAGGTGATGGAACTGCCGCTCGATCGAGGCCAGGTCGGGGAAGATGTCCGCATGGTCGAACTCAAGGTTGTTGAGGATCGCCGTGCGTGGGTGGTAATGGACGAACTTCGAGCGCTTGTCGAAGAAGGCGCTGTCGTACTCGTCGGCTTCGACCACGAAGAACGGCGTATCGCCCAGGCGCGCCGACACCGAGAAGTTCTGCGGCACACCGCCGATCAGGAAGCCCGGGCTCATGCCGGCGTGCTCCAGCACCCAGGCCAGCATGCTGCTGGTCGTGGTCTTGCCGTGGGTACCGGCAACGGCCAGCACCCAGCGGCCCTGCAGCACGTGATCGGCCAGCCACTGCGGGCCGGAAACATAGGGCAGGCCCTTGTTCAGCACGTACTCCACCGCCGGGTTGCCACGCGACATGGCGTTGCCGATGACCACCAGGTCTGGCGCCGGGTCCAGCTGGGCCGGGTCATAGCCTTGGGTCAGCTCGATGCCCTGGGCTTCGAGCTGAGTGCTCATCGGGGGATAGACGTTGGCGTCCGAGCCAGTGACGCGGTGGCCAAGTTCCTTGGCCAGCACCGCCAGCGAGCCCATGAAAGTGCCGCAAATACCGAGAATGTGAATATGCATGGTCGACCTCGCAAAACATCGAGGCAGGGTAGCCCAGGGCGCGATAAATCGCACCAGATGTTTCGCTCAGCCGGCCCTGGTGATGCCGTGTTTGCGCAGTTTTCGATACAAGGTATTGCGGCTGATGCCCAAGTGCTCGGCGACACGGGTGAGGTGCCAGTGTTTTGCCTCCAGGGTCGCCAGCAGCGCATGGCGCTCGGCATCCTCCAAAGCGGCAGGCCCTATCGCCGGCAAGCCGGCTCCCACAGGGTTTGCACATGGCGTGAAGCCATTGCCGTCGATGTGGGAGCAACTGTCTTGCCGGCGATCGAGGGCGAAGCCCTCGCGAACAATGGCGGGGAGATCCGGAAACACAATCCGGGAGTCTTCGCAAAGCGCCACCAAGGTACGCAGCACATTGCGCATCTGCCGCACATTCCCCGGCCAGGCGAAATCGAGCAGTGCCTGGCGCGCCCTCGGCTCGATGTCGATCAGCTGCCCCTGCGCCTCCTGACGCAGCAGAAAGTCCAGCAACTGCGCCTTGTCACTGCGCTCGCGCACCGCCGGCAACGCCACTTCCAGGCCATTCAGGCGGTAATACAGGTCCTCGCGGAAACTGCCCTGCTCCACCCGCTCCAGCAAGTCGCGGTGGGTGGCGCTGACAATGCGCACGTCGACCGCCTGCGGTTCGCCACCGATCGGCACCACCTGGCGCTCCTCCAGCACGCGCAGCAAGCGGGTTTGCAGAGTCAGTGGCATGTCACCAATCTCGTCCAGCAGCAAAGTGCCGCCGTCAGCCTGCAACAGCTTGCCGCGCATGCCTTCCTTGCGCGCGCCGGTAAAGCTGCCGCCACGGTAGCCGAACAGTTCGCTCTCGATCAGGCTCTCCGGGATCGACGCGCAGTTGATGGCGACGAACGGCTTGCCGCGCCGCTCGCTGGCCTGGTGCACAGCCTGGGCGAAAGCCTCCTTGCCACAGCCGGTCTCGCCACGCAGCAGCAACGGCACATCGCGCTCGAACACCCGCACGCTGCGGCGGAAGTCGTTCTGCAAGGCCGGGTCGAGCAGGCAGATAAGCGGCTCCACGTCCCGCACGGGTCGCGGCTGGGCAGCTGGCACCGACCACACCGGTGCGCGCGCCTGACCACGCAGGCTGGCGAACACCTGGCGCCCGTCCAGGGTGCGCAGCGGCCAGGCCGTGCTGCCAGCGGGCGTGGCGCGGCTGAACAGTTCGTCGTGGCTGCAAGCGAAAAAGCGTTCCAGCGGTTTGCCCAGCACGCCACCACGCACCGTGCCCAGCAGGTTCAGCGCGCTCTGGTTGGCGGCGCAGATGCGCCCGTCACCGTCGAAGGCCAGCAGGCCTTCGCTGAACAGACCGACCGACTCGGCCTGCAGGTGAAAACGCAACAGCCATTGCTGTTCGAAATGGCGCAGGAAGTAGCAGCTTTCGATCATCTTCGCCGACAGGTTCACCAGGGCCATGGTGTGGAACTGGCTCTGCCGGGAAACGTCGGGCCGTGCCGAAGACACATCCAGCACCGCCAGCAGCTCGCCGTGCGGGTCGAACACCGGGCTGGCCGAGCAGGTCAGGCCGGTGTGGCGACCACGGAAGTGCTCGTTCTGGTGAATGGTCAGCGCCTGGCGCTCGACCAGACAGGTGCCGATGCCGTTGGTGCCCTCGCGTGCCTCGCTCCAGTCGGCGCCCAGCCACAGCCCGGCGCGCTCGAAGCTGCGCCGCTCGGTCGGCGCGCTGACGCAATTGAGGATCACCCCACGGGCATCGGTCAGCAGCACCGCATGGCCGGCCCCGGAAAGCTGCTGGTGCAGGCTGTTCATTTCATGGTCGGCAATCTGCAGCACCTGGCGCAGGCGCTCGCGGCTTTCCAGCAGGCGCCCGTGTTCGAGCACCACCGGGGCCTCGATCACCGACGGGTCGAGGTGGTAGTCCTCCAGGCAGCGCAGCCAGGAGCGGGCGATGGAGGGGTCGCTGCCGCCCTCTCCGGCCCCACCATGGGCAACGCTGTGGACTTGCTGGGCATGGCGACTGAAAAGATTGCTCTGCATTGTTGTAGTTCTCCGCAGATAGAGAGTCCCGCCAGCATCCTCCACCCGGGAAGGCTTTGCAATGCACCCTCCGGTTACGTGTCGCAAATGGCACAAAGTGTCACCCCCGCGCGTACCGGTGCTGGCACAGCAACCGTGGGGCAGGCTTTGGGAATCGAGCCAAGTCATTGATTTTACTGGCACTCGAAACGCTGGCCCAACCTTTGCTCTACGCTTTCCAACTCCCTAACAAACACAATAGCCAGGAGACACACCATGCGTTACGCACATCCCGGTACCGAAGGCGCGAAGGTTTCCTTCAAGAGCCGCTACGGCAACTACATCGGTGGTGAGTTCGTTCCTCCGGTAAAGGGGCAGTACTTCGAAAATACCTCCCCGGTGAATGGCAAGCTGATCGCTGAATTCCCTCGCTCCACTGCCGAAGACATCGACAAAGCCCTGGATGCCGCCCACGCTGCGGCCGACGCCTGGGGCCGCACTTCAGTGCAGGATCGCTCCAACGTTCTGCTGAAGATCGCCGACCGTATCGAGCAGAACCTCGAACTGCTGGCCATTACCGAAACCTGGGACAACGGCAAGCCGATCCGCGAAACCCTCAACGCCGACATCCCGCTGGCGGTTGATCACTTCCGCTACTTCGCTGGCTGCATCCGCGCCCAGGAAGGCGGCACTGCCGAGATCAACGAAGGCACCGTGGCCTACCACATCCACGAGCCACTGGGCGTGGTCGGACAGATCATCCCGTGGAACTTCCCGATCCTGATGGCCGCCTGGAAGCTTGCTCCGGCACTGGCCGCCGGCAACTGCGTGGTGCTCAAGCCGGCCGAACAAACGCCACTGGGAATCACCGTACTGCTCGAAGTCATTGGCGACCTGCTGCCACCTGGCGTGCTCAACGTGGTGCAAGGCTATGGCCGCGAAGCCGGTGAAGCCCTGGCCACCAGCAAGCGCATCGCCAAGATCGCCTTCACTGGCTCTACCCCGGTCGGCTCGCACATCATGAAATGCGCCGCCGAGAACATCATCCCGTCCACCGTCGAACTGGGCGGCAAGTCGCCGAACGTGTATTTCGAAGACATCATGCAGGCCGAGCCAAGCTTCATCGAGAAGGCGGCCGAAGGCATGGTGCTGGCGTTCTTCAACCAGGGCGAGGTATGCACCTGCCCGTCGCGGGCACTGGTACAGGAATCGATCTACCCGCAGTTCATGGAAGTGGTGATGAAGAAGGTGCTGCAGATCAAGCGCGGCGACCCGCTGGACACCGACACCATGGTCGGCGCCCAGGCCTCGCAACAGCAGTTCGAGAAGATCCTGTCGTACCTCGACATCGCCCAGAAGGAAGGCGCCGAGCTGCTGACCGGCGGCAAGGTGGAAAAACTGGAAGGCTCGCTGGCCACCGGTTACTACATCCAGCCGACCCTGCTCAAAGGCAACAACAAGATGCGCGTGTTCCAGGAAGAAATCTTCGGCCCGGTGGTCAGCGTCACCACCTTCAAGGACGAAGCCGAAGCCTTGGCGATTGCCAACGACACCGAGTTCGGCCTGGGCGCCGGCGTGTGGACCCGCGACATCAACCGTGCCTACCGCATGGGCCGTGGGATCAAGGCTGGCCGCGTGTGGACCAACTGCTACCACCTGTACCCGGCGCATGCGGCGTTCGGTGGCTACAAGAAGTCGGGGGTCGGGCGTGAGACCCACAAGATGATGCTCGATCACTACCAGCAGACCAAGAACCTGCTGGTGAGCTACGACATCAATCCGTTGGGCTTCTTCTAAACCGCGCCGTCTTCTTCGCGGGTAAACCCGCTCCCACAGGTACTGCGCTTGCTTCAGGTGCTGTACACCCCCTGTAGGAGCGGGTTCACCCGCGAAGAGGCCTGGCCTGCTTTACACAATACCCAGAGCGGTAACCGTGCACCAACCGCTCTGGCTCGCTTCCTGCAATACACATCACCATCGGCCCGGAACCCGTCCGGCCACCAAGAAAAACAACAGGTGAATCTATGCCAAGCGATCATTCCGCCGGCTCGCCGGCAGGCTCTTCCGTCGACTTCGAAAAAGTCGGCTCGGACTATTTCCAGCAACGTGAACTGAAAAAAGGCGCCGCAGGCTGGGTCCTGCTGGTCGGCCTGGGCGTGGCTTATGTCATCTCGGGCGACTATGCCGGCTGGAACTTCGGCCTGGCCCAGGGCGGCTGGGGCGGTATGTTCCTCGCCACCCTGCTGATGGCCACCATGTACCTGTGCATGTGCTTCTCGCTGGCCGAGCTGTCGTCGATGATCCCCACCGCAGGCGGCGGCTATGGCTTTGCCCGCAGCGCCTTCGGCCCCTGGGGCGGCTTCCTCACCGGGACGGCGATCCTCATCGAGTACGCCATCGCCCCCGCCGCCATCGCGGTGTTCATCGGCGCCTATTGCCAGTCACTGTTCGGCATCGGCGGCTGGATGATCTACCTGGCGTTCTACATCGTGTTCATCGGCATCCACATCTTTGGCGTGGGTGAGGCGTTGAAGCTGATGTTCATCATCACTGCCATCGCCGCCATCGCCCTGGCCGTGTTCCTGGTTAGCATGGTGCCCCATTTTGATGCAGCCAACCTGTTCGACATCGCCAAAACGGACGCCGTGGGCGCCAGCAGCTTCCTGCCGTTCGGCTATGTCGGCGTATGGGCGGCCATCCCCTACGCCATCTGGTTCTTCCTCGCCGTAGAGGGCGTGCCACTGGCCGCCGAAGAAACCAAGAACCCCAAGCGCGACCTGCCACGCGGCCTGATCGGCGCCATGCTGGTACTGCTGGCCTTCGCCCTGCTGATCCTGGTGGTCGGCCCCGGCGGCGCGGGCTCCGAAGCACTGAAAGCGTCCGGCAACCCACTTGTAGAAGCCTTGTCCAAGGCCTACGGCGGTAGCACCTGGATGGGCGGCTTCGTCAACCTGGTCGGCCTGGCCGGGCTGATCGCCAGCTTCTTCTCGATCATCTACGCCTATTCCCGGCAGATCTTCGCCCTGTCCCGCGCCGGCTACCTGCCGCGCAAGCTGTCGGAAACCAACAAGAGCAAGGCCCCGGTACTGGCCCTGATCATCCCCGGGATCATCGGCTTTGCCCTGTCGCTGACTGGCCAGGGTGACCTGCTGATCCTGGTGGCGGTGTTCGGCGCTACCCTGTCGTACGTGCTGATGATGGCCGCGCACATCACCCTGCGCATCCGCCGGCCGAAGATGGAGCGCCCCTACCGTACCCCCGGTGGCATCTTCACCTCGGGTTTGGCCCTGGTGCTGGCCTGCATCGCCGTGGTCGCCGGTTTCCTGGTCGACCCACGAGTGGTGATTGGCGCCGCAGTGATCTATGCGGTATTAATTGCCTACTTTGCTTTCTACAGCCGCCACCACCTGGTCGCGGGTACACCGGAAGAGGAATTCGCCGCGATCCAGAAGGCCGAAGAGGCCCTGCACTGATCGCCGCCACCCGCCGCGGGGCAACCCGCGGCTCTGGAGAGTCTGTATGGCAAGTTTCGTACACACGGTCGGCCACCTGGTCTACCGCTTCGACAGCCTCAAGGAAGTGATGGCCAAGGCCAGCCCCGCCCGCTCCGGGGACTACCTGGCGGGCGTTGCGGCCAGCAACGACGGCGAACGGGTCGCCGCGCAGATGGCCCTGGCCAATATCCCGCTGACGCATTTTCTCAATGAAGCGCTGATCCCCTACGAAGATGATGAAGTCACGCGCCTGATCATCGACACTCACGATGCCCAGGCCTTCGCCCCGGTCAGCCACCTGACCGTGGGTGGCCTGCGCGACTGGCTGCTGAGCGAAGAGGCCAACGAGGACAGCCTGCGCAGCCTGGCGCCAGGGCTGACGCCGGAAATGGCCGCCGCGGTGTCGAAGATCATGCGCGTGCAGGACCTGGTGCTGGTGGCGCAGAAGATCCGCGTGGTCACCCGCTTCCGTGGCACCATGGGCCTGCGCGGGCGCCTGTCGACCCGGCTGCAGCCCAACCACCCGACCGACGAGCCGGCCGGCATCGCCGCCAGCATTCTGGACGGCCTGCTGTACGGCAACGGCGACGCCATGATCGGCATCAACCCGGCCACTGACAGCATCGCCTCGATCTGCGCCCTGCTGGAAATGCTCGACGCCATCATCCAGCGCTACGACATCCCCACCCAGGCCTGCGTGCTGACCCACGTCACCACCTCGATCGAGGCGATCAACCGTGGCGTGCCACTGGACCTGGTGTTCCAGTCCATCGCCGGCACCGAGGCGGCCAACGCCGGGTTCGGCATCAACCTGAACGTGCTGCAGGAAGGCTACGAGGCGGGCCTGTCGCTGAAACGCGGCACCCTCGGGCAGAACCTGATGTACTTCGAAACCGGCCAGGGCAGCGCGCTGTCGGCCAACGCCCACCATGGCGTCGACCAGCAAACCTGTGAAACCCGCGCCTATGCCGTGGCCCGCCACTTCAAGCCGTTCCTGGTCAACACCGTGGTCGGTTTCATCGGCCCGGAGTACCTGTACAACGGCAAGCAGATCATCCGCGCCGGCCTCGAAGACCACTTCTGCGGCAAGCTGCTCGGGGTGCCGATGGGTTGCGACATCTGCTACACCAACCACGCCGAAGCCGACCAGGACGACATGGACACCCTGCTGACCCTGCTTGGCGTGGCCGGGATCAACTTCATCATGGGCATCCCCGGCTCCGACGACATCATGCTCAACTACCAGACCACCTCGTTCCACGACGCGCTGTACGCGCGCCAGACCCTGGGCCTGAAGCCCGGGCCGGAATTCGAGGCATGGCTGGCCCGCACCGGCATATTCACCCAGGCCGATGGCCGGGTGCGCTTTGGTGACAACCTGCCGCCGGCCTTCCGTCAGGCCTTGGCACAGCTTGCATAGGGATGACCATGGACCACCGCACGCCTACCCCCGACAACCCTTGGCTGGCCCTGCGCAACCTGACCCCGGCGCGCATCGCCCTGGGCCGTACCGGCACCAGCCTGCCGACCGGGGCGCAGCTGGACTTCCAGTTCGCCCATGCCCAGGCCCGCGACGCCGTGCACCTGGCCTTCGACCATGCCGGCCTGGCTACCCAGCTGAGTGACCGCGGGCGCGAAAGCCTGGTGCTGCACAGCGCCGCCAGCGACCGCAACCAGTACCTGCAACGCCCGGACCTGGGGCGGCGCCTGAGCGAAGATTCGGTTGCCGCGCTGCGCGAGCACGCCCAGGCCAACCCCGGTGGGGTCGACCTGGCCATCGTCGTCGCTGACGGCCTGTCGGCCCTGGCCGTGCACCGCCACACCCTGCCCTTCCTCGCGCGCTTCGAGGAGCAGGCCGCCGCCGACGGCTGGACCAGCGCCCCGGTGGTGCTGGTGCAGCAGGGCCGCGTGGCAGTGGCCGACGAGATCGGTGAACTGCTGGGCGCACGGATGACTGTGATGCTGATCGGCGAACGGCCGGGGCTCAGTTCGCCCGACAGCCTTGGCCTGTATTTCACCTATGCACCGAAGGTGGGCCTGACCGATGCCTACCGCAACTGCATTTCCAACATCCGTCTGGAAGGGCTGAGCTATGGCATGGCAGCGCACCGCTTGCTGTACTTGATGCGTGAAGCCTGCCGGCGCCAGCTTTCCGGGGTGAATCTGAAAGACGAAGCCGAGGTCCATAGCCTGGAGAGTGAACACAGCACCGGCCAGAAAGGTAATTTCCTGCTCGGCAAAGGGTAAAAAACATGTCACGGAAGGCGGATTGCACTTGCCCCGCGCATTGGGCAGCATGCCCTTGAAAGCTGCTGGCAATCCGCTGTTTCCCCTAACGGACTCTGAGGGCCGCACATGCGCATCATCAAGGCAACCCTGGAACACCTCGACCTGCTCACGCCGATGTTCGTCAAATACCGTGAGTTCTACGGGCAGCTCCCCTACCCCGACAGCTCGCGCAGCTTCCTGGAAAAGCGCCTGAAGCGGGATGAGTCGGTGATCTACCTGGCGCTACCCGATGATGACAACGGCAAACTGCTGGGCTTCTGCCAGCTGTACCCGAGCTTCTCGTCGCTGTCGCTGAAGCGGGTATGGATTCTCAACGATATCTACGTGGCCGAGGACTCGCGGCGCATGCTGGTGGCCGACCACCTGATGCGCGAGGCGAAGAAAATGGCCAAGGAAACCAATGCCGTGCGCATGCGGGTGTCGACCAGCGCGGACAATGAGGTAGCGCACAAGACTTACGAATCCATCGGGTTTCGTGAGGATAACGAGTTCAAGAGCTATATCCTGCCAATCAGCCAGGATTGACTGTGCTGGCCTCTTCGCGGGTGAACCCGCTCCCACAGGGATCGCGACGCATCTGAAATCGATGCTGTACCTGTGGGAGCGGGTTCACCCGCGAAGAGGCCGGAACAGGAATACCCCTGCCGTAACCCCCCGCTACAAACTCCCCGGGCATGATCCTGACTTAGCCGTATAATGGCCCACCTGTCATGTGTGAAAATTTACCCATCCCCAGGTAACCGAGCCTACGCCCAAGAACACAGGTGCTGTACATGGATTTCAACCCGCTGGACCTTATCCTGCATCTCGATGCCTACCTCGATCTGCTGGTCACCAACTACGGTCCCTGGATCTACGCCATCCTCTTCACCGTGATCTTCTGTGAAACCGGTCTGGTGGTCATGCCCTTCCTGCCCGGCGATTCGCTGCTGTTCATCGCCGGCGCCGTGGCCGCCGGTGGCGGCATGGACCCGGTCCTGCTGGCCGGCCTGCTGATGGCCGCCGCGATCCTCGGCGACAGTACCAACTACGTGATCGGCCGCACGGCCGGCGAGCGGTTGTTCAACAACCCCAACTCGAAGATCTTCCGTCGTGACTACCTGCAGCGTACCCACGACTTCTATGAACGCCACGGCGGCAAGACCGTGACCATGGCGCGCTTCCTGCCTATCCTGCGCACCTTTGCACCGTTCGTCGCCGGCATCGCCCACATGCACTACCCGCGCTTCCTCGGTTTCAGCGTCGCCGGTTCGCTGCTGTGGGTCGGCGGCCTGGTTACCCTGGGCTACTTCTTCGGCAACGTGCCATTCATCAAGCAACACCTGTCGCTGATGGTGGTAGGCATCATCATCCTGTCGCTGGTGCCGATGATCCTCGGCCTGCTGCGTAGCCGCCTGGGCCGCACGGCCAAGGCGCACTAAGCCTGCCAATGTGGTCGTTCAGCGCCTGGCGGCGCAAGCGCACCCTGGCGCGCTACCCCATCACCCCCCAGCAATGGCAGGCCGTGCGCGAGCGCCTGCCGATGCTGGACGGCATCACTGACGAAGAAGATCGCTGGCTGCGTGAAGCCTGCATCCTGTTCCTGCTCGACAAGCACCTCACCTGCCTGCCCGGCGTCGAGCCGGACGACGAGCAGCGCCTGTTGCTGGCGGCCCAGGCGCAGTTGCCGCTGCTGCACCTGGGCGAGCTGAACTGGTACCAGGGTTTCCACGAAATCATCCTCTACCCCGACGACTTCAAGAGCCCCCAGCGCCACCGCGATGCCAGTGGCGTCGAGCACGTATGGGACGGCGAGCACAGCGGCGAGGCCTGGCAACAGGGCCCGATCATCCTCGCCTGGAGCGGCGTGCTGGCCAGTGGGGGCTGGGAGGCCTACAACCTGGTCATCCATGAGCTGGCGCACAAGCTCGACATGCTCAATGGCGATGCCAACGGCCTGCCGCCGCTGCACAGCGGCATGCCTGTGGATGAATGGGCAACCGCCATGCAACAGGCCTATGACGACCTCAACCGCCAGCTGGACGCCAACCCCGACGTCGAAACCGCCATCGACCCGTATGCCGCGGAAAACCCCGCGGAGTTCTTTGCCGTCACCAGCGAGTACTTCTTTAGTGCACCCGACCTGCTGCAACAGGCTTATCCACAGGTCTACCGCCAGTTGTCGCTGTTCTACCGCCAGGACCCGCTGGCGCGCCTGTGCCGGCTGCAGGCCGAACACCCGGAATACCGCGAAAGCCACGCCTGACGGGGCCGCACATCAGGCCAGGCGTGGCATGCCCATGCAGAATGTGCCTATAATCGCCGCCACTTTTTTGGTCAAACACGGGGGCACTGCCCAATGAGCTACAGCAAGATTCCGGCGGGCAAAGACCTGCCGAACGACATCTACGTCGCCATCGAAATCCCGGCCAACCACGCGCCGATCAAATACGAGATCGACAAGGACAGCGATACCCTGTTCGTCGACCGTTTCATGGCTACCCCGATGTTCTACCCAGCCAACTACGGCTTCATCCCGAACACCCTGGCCGATGACGGTGATCCGCTGGACGTGCTGGTCGTTACCCCTTACCCGGTAGCTCCAGGTTCGGTTATCCGCGCCCGTCCGGTCGGCGTGCTGAACATGACCGACGACGGCGGCGGCGACGCCAAGGTCATCGCTGTTCCTCACGACAAGCTGTCGCAGCTGTACGTCGACGTGAAGGAATACACCGACCTGCCAGCCCTGCTGATCCAGCAGATCGAGCACTTCTTTGCCAACTACAAAGATCTCGAGAAGGGCAAGTGGGTCAAGATCGAAGGCTGGGAAGGCGCTGACGCCGCCCGTGCCGCGATCACCAAATCGGTTGCTGCCTACAAGGGCTGATACCGGTTGCATGAAGAACCCCGCCCTGGCGGGGTTTTTTTATGCCTGATGGATGGCTGGCCGCCCTGGCACTGGATGACCTGCCTGCGCAGCACTTTTGTGGGAGCAACTGTCTTGCTCAAACTCTAAATGCTGGCGCGATCCCTGTGGGAGCGGGCGTGCCCGCGAACACCGGCGCAGCCGGTGCCAGCTACCGCGTTGGCCTCTTCGCGGGCACGCCCGCTCCCACAGGAACCGCGCACTTGCTTGGGAGAGTAATAAATCCTACGCAGTCCTACGCCAACGCCCTACAAACAGGCGCTTTTCACACAAGCCCCATCAACATCCGGTTCATATCCTTGCTGGCACCCCGCCGCTACACTCGCCGCCATGAACACATCCGGCGACCGCCTCAAAGCCCTGCTCCACGAATGTGGCCTGACCCCTTCCGATTTCGCCGCCCAGCGCAGCGTCACACCCCAGCACGTCAACAACTGGTTCAAGCGCGGTGTGCCCCTGGCCCGGCTGGACGAAATGGCCGACCTGTTCTGCGTGCATCGTCGCTGGTTGCGCACGGGCGAAGGGCCCAAACACCACAACCCGATCCTGCGCAACTGCCCGCCAGGGCCGGCGCCCGCCAACCCGCCCACGCCACTGTCGGCGCAAGGCGGCCGGGCACTGAAGGTGCCCTTTTACGAACTGCACAACGGCCTGCTGTCACCTGTGGCCAGCAAGCACCTGTGCCTGCCCGCAAAAGCCCTGAAAGTGTTGGGTGTGCATGCCGACAACGCCATCTGCCTGGCCATGCCCGCCAGCAACATGACCCCGCTGATTCCGCTGCAGGCCACCCTGGCCATCGACCTGGGCATGACCCGGGTGGTCGAGGGCGAAACCTATGCCCTGCTGCACAACGGCGCGCTCCGGGTGAACAACCTCAGCCTCGGCCAGCACGGCACGCTGTACCTGCACAGCCATGACCGGCGCACCTATGCGGTAGAACGCTACACTGCCGCCCAGCGCCAGGCACAAGGGCTGGAAATTCTGGGCTGGGTGTTCCACTGGTCGCATTTCCGCCAGCAACGGCCCGGCTGAAACAACCTGTGCCATTTTTTGCTGGGCATCCTGCGCGCGCCCTTGTATGCTACGCCGCACATTCAGCCCCGACCGGCGCGAGCCGCGGTCCAGAGGGCTCGGCGATATCCCACACGGGCATCTGCCATCTCTTTCAGGCCCTTGATGGCCACACAGTTAAGGCGATTGCGGCTTACCATAAATTAGTCGGAAGCGTCCCCGAGAAGCCGGCCACAAGCCGGCTTTTTAATGCCTGAAGGAAAGCCATTGTGATTCTCTGCAACCTTCCTATGGCTGGGAAATCGCAGTTGCGAGAGCGAAAATAATCTCATTCGCCATTTATCTGACACTAACCTGACGCTCATCTGAAAATCGTCGGATAAATGACGTTTCGCGTGGAGCTTTCATCCTCCTGTTCTAGGCTCAAGCCATATGGGAGGAGGTGTAGTCCATGCGCAAATTATTGATTGGCTCGTCGATACTGGCTTGTCTGGTGGTGCTGGGCGGCTGGTTGAGTCGACCGCAGCCGTTGCCGGTCAGGCTGCTGGAGGTTGAGCGGGGGCCGGTGGAAACGGTGGTGGCCAATACGCGCGCGGGTACGCTGAAGTCCTGTCGACGCTCGCACCTGTCCTTCAATGTCGGCGGCCAGGTTGCCGAGTTGCAGGTCAGCGAGGGCCAGCGGGTCCAACCGGGCCAGGTGCTCATGCGCCTGCGCCAGGACGAGCAGCTGGCCAGGCTGCAGGAGGCCGAGGCGCGGCTGGAGGCCCAGCGCAACACCCGCGAACAGCGCTGCCAGCAAGCGCTCCTGGACCGGCGCGACCTTGATCGCCTGGGCCAGCTGGCCGACCGCAAGCTGATTGCCGCCGATCGTCTGGACCAGGCCGCGACCAAGGCCAACCTGGCGAAGCTGATGTGCAGTGCCAGTGCCGTGCTGATCCGCGAGGCCGACGCCAGCCTGCAGCTGCAGCGTTCACTGCTGGAGCAGACGACCCTGCGTGCGCCATTTGCCGGCGTAGTCGCAGAAATCAACGGCGAACTGGGTGAGTTCGTCACCCCTTCGCCGCCGGGTATTCCCACACCACCGGCGGTCGACCTGATCGACGACAGCTGCCTGTATGTCGAGGCACCGATCGATGAGGTGGACGCTGCCCGGGTTCACCCCGGCACCGCCGTGCGGATCAGCCTGGATGCCTTCCGTGGCCAGCATTTCACCGGCCGCGTCAGCCGCATCGCACCCTATGTGCGTGAATTGGAGAAGCAGGCGCGTACCGTCGATGTCGAGGTTCGCTTCGACCAGCCGCCGTCAGACCTGGCCCTGCTCACCGGCTATAGCGCCGATGTCGAGATCCTCCTGGAGCAGCACGCAAGTGCTTTGCGCATCCCCACCGAAACCCTGCTGGAGGGGCAGCGTGTGCTGCGATATGACCCGAGCGCCCGGGTGTTGCGCGAGGTGCAGGTACAAACCGGGTTGAGCAACTGGCGCTGGACCGAGGTGCTCGCCGGGCTCGACGAGGACGCGCGTATCGTCGCCAGCCTCGAGCAGGAGGGGCTCAAGGATACCGTGGCGGTGATCCCGCTGGATGCCACGGAGACCGAAAAATGATCCGCCTGCGCGGCGGCAGCCGCAGCTTCCAGCTGGGCGAACAACGGGTGATGGGGCTGGACGGCCTGGACCTGGACATCGCAGCCGGTGACTACATGGCGGTGATGGGCCCTTCGGGCTCGGGCAAGTCGACCCTGCTGAACATCCTTGGCCTGCTCGATGCGCCGAGCGCCGGCGAGTACTGGCTGCAGGGCGAGGCTACGGCGGCGCTGAGCGAGGCGCGCCGCGCCCAGTTGCGCAGCCGACTGATAGGCTTCGTTTTCCAGTCCTACCACCTGATCGCACGGCTGACGGTGCTGGAAAACATCGAGCTGCCGATGGTCCTCGCCGGCATCGGTGCGGCGCAACGGCGCAAGCGCAGCAGCCAATTGGTGGCCCGCCTGGGGCTGGGCGATCGCCTTGCCCACCGCCCGGCCGAGCTGTCCGGTGGCCAGCGCCAGCGCGTCGCGATCGCCCGGGCGATGGTCATGCAACCGGCGCTGTTGTTGGCCGACGAGCCCACCGGCAATCTCGATAGCCAGGCCGGCGCCGAGGTCTTCAGCCTGCTGGAAGAGCTCAACGGCGAGGGTCTGACCCTGATAGTGGTGACCCACGACGCCAGCCTTGGCGCCCGCGCACAGCGCCAGCTACACATGCGTGACGGGCGCATCCACAATATTGCGCCGCAGCGGGCGCTGGCCTGATGCGCGCTGCCGATGCCCTGGGCTTCTGGCTCGGCGCTTTGCGTGGGCACCGCTCGCGCAGCCTGATGCTACTGCTGGCCATCGCCATCGGGGTGGTGGCGGTCAACCTGCTCACCGGCCTTGGCGCTGGGGCGCGGGCCTTTGTGCTGAACGAGTTCTCGCTGCTCGGGCGCGACATCCTGATCGTTTTCCCGGGCCGCAAGGAAACCACGGGGCGAATGCCCCCGCTCACCGGCCTGACGCCGCACGAATTGACCTTGCAGGATGTCCAGGCCATCACCCGGCTGCCGGGCATCCACCGGGTCGCGCCGCAACAGGCCGGGCAGATGGAGGTGATAGTCGGCAACCGCAATCGTGAGGTGCTGACCCTGGGCACCACCCGGGACTTCTTCGCCATTCGCCAACTGACGGTCGTCCAGGGCCAACCCCTGCCGGCGCTGGACCCTGAACAGGCCGAGGCCGTCTGCGTGATCGGCGGCAAACTCCGGCGCGAGCTGTTCGGCGAACGCCCGGCCCTGGGTGAATGGTTGCGCGCCGGCGACCGGCGCTTCCGGGTGGTCGGTATCCTCGGTGAGCGGGGCGAATCCCTGGGCATGGATTTCGCCGAGATGTTGATCATCCCGGTGGCCAGTGCCCAGGCCTTGTTCAATAGCGAAGGGTTGTCGCGGGTGTTTGTCGAGGTGCATGGTCCGAGCGTTCTCGACCGTAGCAAGCGCCTGATACTCGCCGCGCTCAAGGAGCGCCACGAGGGTGAGGAAGACGTCACCCTGGTCAGCCAGGACAGCCTGCTCAGCGCCTTCGACCACATACTCGCGGTGCTGACCCTGGCGGTGGCCGGGATTGCCGCGATCAGCCTGGTGGTGGCAGGCATCCTGATCATGAACGTGACCTGGATTGCGGTGAGCCAGCGCAGCGCCGAGATCGGCCTGCTCAAAGCCATAGGTGTGACGGCGGCGCAGCTGCGCCTGCTGTTCCTCGGCGAGGCGGCGCTGCTGGCCCTGACGGGGGCGCTGGCGGGGCTGCTGCTGGCCGAAACCTTGCTCTGGCTAGGGCGCCTGGCGTTCGATCTGCCGCTCTATACACCCTGGTGGGCGCGGGCTGGCGCAGTACTGCTGGCACTCGGCACGGCACTGCTGTTCGCCTGGCTGCCGGCCGCTCGGGCCTCGGCGCTGGAGCCGGTGGCGGCGCTACGCCCGCCGGGAGCGCACTGATGCGCTGGCAAGATGGTCTCCGGCTGACCAGCTCGGCGCTGACCTGCCGCCCCTTGCGCAGCCTGCTGACCCTGCTCGGGGTAGCGATCGGCATAGCCGCCGTGGCGCTGCTCACGGCCATCGGCGAGGGCGTGCGCGGCTATGTGCTGGAGAACTTCTCGCAGTTCGGTACTCGGATCATCACCGTGCGCCCGGGCAAGACCCAGACCAGCGGCCTCGGCGGCCTGCTCGGCAGCGTACGGCCTCTGACCATCAGTGACACCGATGCCCTGCGGCGCTTGCCGCATGTCGAGGCGGCTGTGCCGATCATTCAGGGTAGCGGGGATGTCCAGTTCGGCCAGCTGAGCCGGCGCAGCGACATTCTCGGTGGTGGCCATCAATTGGCACAGGCCTGGCGCATGCAGCTGAGCCTGGGCGAGTTCCTGCCCGCGGCCCGTGACGGTCGTTCGCCGCCCTATGTGGTGCTCGGCCATCAGCTGCGTACCGAGCTGTTCGGTGCGCGCAATCCGCTGGGCGAGTTGATTCGCGTCGGCGGCGTGCGTTTCCGGGTGATCGGCGTGATGGAAAAGAAGGGCCAGTTGCTCGGTTTCAACCTCGACGATATCGCCTACATCCCGGTGGATTGGGCGCAAAGCCTGTTCAACCGCACCGGGGTGGTCAAAGCCCATGTAGTGTTCGGCGCAGGCACCACTTCAAAGGCGTTGAGCCGGCAGATTCGCGAGGTGCTTGGCGAACGGCACGGCGCGGAGGACTTCAGCCTGACCACCCAGGATGACATGCTGCGCAGCTTCAACCGCGTGCTCGGCACCCTGAGCCTGGCCATCGGTGCCTTGGGGGGTATTTCGCTGTTGGTTGGCGCGGTCGGCATTCTCACCATCATGACGACCGCTGTGGGCGAGCGCACGGCGGAAATCGGCCTGTTGCGGGCGATTGGCGCCAGCCCGCGGCAGGTGCTCGGACTGTTTCTCGCCGAAGCGACACTGCTGTCCCTGGCCGGTGGGCTGCTTGGCCTGCTGTTGATGGGCCTGCTGCTCGGGCTACTGCACCTGGCCATGCCGAGCCTGCCCTTGGCGCTGCATCCGCTGTTTCTGCTACTGGCGCTGCTGCTGGCGGCGGTGCTGGGGGTTCTCGCCGGCCTGGCTCCGGCACTGCGGGCCGCCCGCCTGCATCCGGTGGCGGCGCTACGCAGTGAGTAGCGGCCAGGCCAATGAGCCGTACGCTGCATGAAGATTTCTACAGGCTTTACTGGGGCTGCTTTGCAGCCCTTCGCGGGCACGCCCGCTCCCACAGGACTGCACATAACTCATTGAATTAGCAGGGGCCTTGTGGGAGCGGGTTTACCCGCGAACACCGGCATAGCCGGTGCCATATATCGCGTCGCATTCTTCGCGGGTGAACCCGCTCCCACAGGGTGCGCGGCGCGCTTACTGAATTTGACCCACCGCAAGCTGACAGAAAAGTAATCTGAAGCTCAGCCAGCTGACAGCGCAGATCAGCTAGCGTGAAGGAAGATTGTGGGGCTTCTCGACCCACACGCTGGGCATTCACCCGCCTGAATACCAGCAACTTTTCGACTGACTGGACGCAACGGCATGCAAAGCAAAACCACCAGACGCTCCTTCGTCAAAGGCCTGGCCGCTACCGGACTACTTGGCGGGCTGGGCATGTGGCGCACGCCGGTCTGGGCCGTGACCAGCCCCGGCCAACCGAATGTGCTGAGCGGCACCGACTTCGACCTCTACATCGGTGAGCTGCCGGTCAACATTACCGGCGCTGCGCGCACAGCAATGGCCATCAACGGCTCCATACCCGGGCCCATTCTGCGCTGGCGCGAAGGCGATACCGTCACGCTGCGTGTGCGCAACCGCTTGCAGCAGGATACCTCCATTCACTGGCACGGCATCATCCTGCCGGCGAACATGGACGGCGTGCCGGGCCTGAGCTTTCATGGCATCGCCCCCGACGGCATGTATGAGTACAGGTTCAAGGTCCAGCAGAACGGCACCTACTGGTACCACAGCCACTCCGGTTTCCAGGAGCAGATCGGGGTGTACGGCGCCCTGGTCATCGATGCAAAAGAGCCTGAGCCATTCACCTATGACCGAGACTATGTGGTCATGCTCAGCGACTGGACGGATGAAGACCCTGCCCGGGTGCTGTCCAAGCTCAAGAAGCAGTCCGACTATTACAACTACCACAAGCGCACGGTGGGTGATTTCGTCAACGACGTGAGCGAAATGGGCTGGTCCGCTGCGGTAGCCGACCGCAAGATGTGGGCCGAGATGAAGATGAGCCCCACCGATCTCGCCGACGTGAGCGGTTACACCTACACCTACCTGATGAACGGCCAGGCCCCGGACGGTAACTGGACGGGCGTGTTCAAGCCGGGCGAGAAAATCCGCCTGCGCTTCATCAACGGCTCGGCCATGACGTATTTCGATGTGCGAATTCCCGGCCTGAAGATGACGGTTGTCGCGGCGGATGGGCAGCATGTAAAGCCCGTTTCGGTCGACGAGTTCCGCATCGCCGTTGCCGAAACCTACGACGTCATTGTCGAGCCCGAGAACGAGCAGGCTTACACCATTTTCGCTCAATCCATGGACCGCACCGGGTATTCCAGGGGCACCCTGGCTGTTCGCGAAGGCTTGCAAGCCCCTGTTCCAGCTGTCGATCCACGGCCGATCATTTCCATGAGCGATATGGGCATGGACCATGGCGGTATGGGTGGAATGGACCACGGCAGCATGGCTGGCATGGACCACGGCAGCATGGCTGGCATGGATCACGGCGACATGGCTGGCATGGACCACGGCAGCATGGCCGGCATGGACCATGGCAACATGGCTGGCGCCAACGCAGCCATGCAGAGCCACCCAGAATCCGAGACCAACAACCCCCTGGTCGACATGCAGACGATGACCCCTACGCCAAAACTGGGCGATCCGGGCATCGGGCTGCGTGACAACGGCCGCCGTGTGCTGACCTATGCGGACCTGCGCAGCACCTTCCCGGACCCGGACGGCCGCGCGCCAGGTCGCACAATCGAGCTGCACCTCACCGGCCACATGGAAAAGTTCGCCTGGTCCTTTGACGGCATCAAGTTTTCCGATGCCGAGCCATTGCGCCTCAAGTATGGCGAGCGCCTGCGCATCACCCTGGTCAACGACACCATGATGACTCACCCCATCCACCTGCATGGCATGTGGAGCGACCTGGAGGATGAGAACGGCAACTTCATGGTGCGCAAACACACGATCGACATGCCGCCTGGCTCAAAACGAAGCTACCGCGTCACTGCAGATGCTTTAGGACGTTGGGCCTATCACTGTCACCTGCTGTTCCACATGGAAATGGGCATGTTCCGCGAAGTCCGTGTGGACGAATGAACTGGAGATCCGAGATGAGCAAACCAATGAAACGAAGCGCGTTTTTCCTTTCTGCTGCAATGGCCGGCCTGTTTGCCGTTTATGCCCCGTCATCATGGTCCGACGGCGAGCAGCCTGCCGATGCCGCAAAAGCCAAGGGCGCCCAAGGCATGGACCATGGTGCGATGAAGGGCATGGATCACGGCGCCATGAAAGGGATGGATCACGGCTCGATGAAAGGTATGGACCATGGCTCGATGCAAGGCATGGACCACGGCAAGATGATGCAATCGCATGGCAGCGATAAAGCTAAGGCAGGGAAAGATGCTCAATAGCCTGGCACGACCATCGCTGCTGGCATTGACCGTTTCGCTCGGCGTGCTGGGGGCTGCGCACAGCTTCGCCGCTGAAGAAATGGACCATTCGACGATGGACCACGGCAAGATGGATCATGGCAGCATGCAGGGCATGGACCACGGCACCATGGATCATGGGGCTATGGACCATGGAGCCATGAACCATGGAGCGATGGACCATTCGAAAATGAACCACGGCTCGGCGGATACGCCGACGACCAGCCGTACCCCGATCCCGGTGCTGACCGATGCCGACCGCCAGGCGGCCTTCCCGCCGTTGGGCGGGCATCAGATGCACGACAGTGCGATCAACAGCTTCTTCCTGTTGGATCAGCTCGAGTACCAGGATGCCGATGAAGGCAGCACGCTGGCCTGGGATGCTTCTGGCTGGATAGGCGGCGATATCAACCGTCTGTGGATCCGCTCCGAAGGTGAACGCACCAACGGTGTCACCGAGGATGCCGAATTGCAGCTGCTGTACGGCCGCTCGATCAGCCCATGGTGGGATGTGGTTGCCGGGGTGCGCCAGGATTTCAAGCCTGAATCTCCCCAGACCTGGGCGGCGTTCGGTATCCAGGGCATGGCACTTTACGACTTCGAGGCCGAAGCCACTGCGTTCATTGGTGAGAACGGCCAGACTGCCGCGCGCCTGGAAGGCGACTACGACATTCTGCTGACCAACCGCCTGATCCTGCAGCCAACCGCTGAAGCCAATTTCTATGGCAAGAACGACCCTGGGCGCGGCGTGGGCTCCGGCCTGGCCAATACCGAAGTCGGGCTGCGCCTGCGCTATGAAATTGTCCGCCAGTTCGCCCCCTACATCGGCGTCACCTGGAACCGCTCCTACGGCAAAACCGCCGATTTCATCCGCGACGAGGGTGGTGATGTGGATGAAGCGCGTTTCGTGGCCGGTATTCGCCTGTGGTTTTGAGAACCAGACATGAAAAAAACAATAACAACGCTTGTTGCAGCAGGCGCAGTGGCCAGTGTGGCCGTGCTGGGTGCCGCGTATTCCGGCCTGGTCAATGTCGGAGCCGATGATCCCCATTTCCCCGCCGTGCATGCCTTTCTGGCCATGGCACGGGAGCGTTCGATCGCAGTGCGGGCCAGGGACATCGAGGTGCCAGACCTGAAAGATGAAGCGCTGATTCGTACTGGCGCCGGTAACTACAATGCCATGTGCATCGGTTGCCACCTCGCCCCTGGCGTCGAGAACACCGAGCTCAGCCAGGCTCTGTATCCATCACCCCCCAACCTTGCCAGGAGCGGGATCAGTGGCGACCCTGCGGCTGCGTTCTGGATCATCAAGCACGGCATCAAGGCCTCCGGCATGCCGGCCTGGGGCAAAAGCATGGGTGATGAATACATCTGGGGCATCGTCGCCTTCCTGGATCAGCTACCCCAGTTGAACGCCCAACAGTACAAGACAATGGTCACGGCCAGTGGCGGCCACCAGCATGGTGGTGGCGAAAGTGAAATGCACAACCATGAAGGCCAGCACGGCGACAACGTGCCTGACCACCATGGTGAGCAGGCCTCGGGCGCAGGCCATCGTGATGAGGGGCATTCAAAGGCGCATACTCATCGCGATGGCAAGCAGCACATGCATAAAGACTGAAGGCAGCTGCGCGAGCCAACAGGTGTATACCGACAGGTTTGCAGCGCCTATGAGACCTGAAGGCAAACACTCACTGCTTCATGCCCAACTCAGCATCATCCATCAGCGCCTTGGCCATCGCACTCAGGTAGTGCGCAGCCCAGATCATCATCGGTTTCTCATCCATCAGGCCGGTGATGGTCAGTTCGTGGACATAGCCCATCAACTCTGAGGACTGCTCGCGGGCATCGCGGCAGGGGATGCCGGGCTCGATGCGGAACAGCGGGTGGGTGCCGTTTTCGCCCTGGTAGAAGGTGGTTTTGCCGACGGTGAACTGGGTGTCTTCTGTGGTCATTGTTGAATCCCCCTGAAATTTCTCGAGTGCCTGGGCCGGCCCTTTCGCGGGTGAACCCGCTCCCACAGGAGCTGTGCAAGTCTTGAAGCTTGTAATGAACCTGTGGGAGCGGGTTTACCCGCGAAGAGGCCCGCCCAGACAACACATCACTCAAGCCTCAGTGCAAAGTCCGAGTCTCAATGGCCTGAGGCACAACGGTCGCAACACACAGCGCATAGTCCGTGGCCTGGATCAGGGTGTCTTCAAGGGAATGAATAACGTGGGGTGGATCGGGAACAATCTTAAGCATGGTGAGGTTCTGAATTGACTGGCTAGAACCGCCACTCATTACCTGCAGTGTGATGGGTGGCGACCACGTACAGGTCTGCAAGACCGGCAGAGAACGAAACCGGCAGGTTCGAAAACCTCCCGTACGCAGCCACCATCAAGCGCGCGCAATGGCATGCCATTGGCTATTGGTGATCGGTAATCGTTCTCTGAGCGGGCTTGCAGGCCCGGTCGCTGATTTGCCAACGACAGGGCCACACTAGGCCGCCAGGAACACCACCGCAATGGCTCAAGGGCGCTAGGAAGCTATTTCAGCAACGCCCTACGCGCAACCGGAAAAATCTGATTATTACCGGCGCGATTGAGGGGATGTCGCGGTAAACCTGTCAGCCCTTCACACACACCACCTGCCGCAAGGTGTGCACCACCTCCACCAGTTCCTGCTGCGCGCGCATCACCGCATCGATGTCCTTGTAGGCCATGGGTATCTCGTCGATTACCTCCTTGTCCTTGCGGCATTCCACATGCGCCGTGGCCCGCCGCTGGTCTTCCACGGTGAAGCGGCTCTTGGCCTTGGTCCGGCTCATCAACCGGCCGGCACCATGGCTGCAGGAACAGAACGCTTCCTCGTTGCCCAGCCCCCGTACGATGAAGCTCTTGGCCCCCATGGAACCCGGAATGATGCCCAGCTGCCCCTTCTGCGCCGACACCGCGCCCTTGCGCGTCACCAGCACCTCTCGGCCAAAATGCTGCTCGCGCTGCACATAGTTGTGGTGGCAGTTCACCGCTTCCAGGCTGGCCTCGAACGGTTTGCCCAGCGCCTTGCGCGCCGCACCGACCACCGCCAGCATCATCAGCTCGCGGTTCTGCCTGGCGTAGTCCTGCGCCCACTCCACCGCTTCGACGTAGTCGGCGAAATGGCGGCTGCCTTCCTCGAAGTACGCCAGGTCCTTGTCCGGCAGGTTGGCCAGGTGCTGGCGCATGTCGGCCTGGGCCAGTTCGATGAACAGGTTGCCAATGGCATTGCCCACGCCCCGGGAGCCGCTGTGCAACATGAACCAGACGCGGTCGGCCTCGTCCAGGCACACCTCGATGAAATGGTTGCCACCGCCCAGCGTCCCCAGGTGATGGCGGTTATTGGTCTTCTCCAGCCGCGGGTACTTGTCGGTGATGGCCTTGAAGCGCCCGGCCAGTTGCCCCCAGGCCTTGTCCGCCTTGGCTGGCACATCGGCCCAGGCGCCCTGGTCACGTTTGCCGAAGGTCTTGCCGTGTGGCACGGCGTGTTCGATGGCACTGCGCAGGCCATGCAGGTTGTCCGGCAGGTCGCGGGCGTGCAGCGACGTGCGCGCGGCGATCATGCCGCAGCCGATGTCCACACCGACCGCGGCGGGGATGATCGCGCCAACGGTGGGAATGACGCTGCCGATGGTCGAGCCCTTGCCCAGGTGCACGTCGGGCATCACTGCCAGGTGCTTGAAGATGAACGGCATCCTGGCCGTGTTGAGCAGTTGCTTGCGGGCGTCGTCTTCGACAGGTACGCCATCGGTCCACAACTTGACCGGCTTGCCGCCGGCGACCTGGAGAATGTTCATGGGGCTGTTCCTCGAATGCATACCGGCATGATACCGCCAAAGGTCGTAGGGCCGCGGGTTGCCAGTGGGGTGGCAATGTGCTGTATGCTTGGCCGGTCTTCAGGGCGGGGTGAAAGTCCCCACCGGCGGTAAATCGAAAGATGAGCCCGCGAGCGCCCCGGCCATGCCGGGGGTCAGCAGATCTGGTGAGACTCCAGAGCCGACGGTCATAGTCCGGATGAAAGAAGGCGTCAGGCAGGGGCCATCCGGGCGCCCCTGCGCGCGCATTTTGTTCGCCCCGAGACGTTCATCGATCATTCACGAGGAGCGTTTCATGTCCACCATGCACCACCCGCAATTCCCCAATGTCAGCGCCGCCATCGCCGCCTTCAAGGCCGGGCGCCCTGTGCTGCTGCTCGACGACGACGACCGCGAGGACGAAGCGGACATCATCGCCGCCGCCGAGAACATCTCGCTGCAGACCATGGCCATGATGATTCGCGATTGCAGCGGCATCGTCTGCCTGTGCCTGGACGAGGCCACCGTCGACGAACTGCAACTGGCACCCATGGTGCAGAACAACCAGGCCCGCCATGGCACCGGCTTCACCGTCACCATCGAGGCGGCGGAAGGTATCACTACCGGGGTGTCCGCCCAGGACCGCATCACCACCATAAGCGCGGCACTGCGCTCCACCGCGGAGCAGCGCCATATCGTCAGCCCGGGGCATGTGTTCCCGCTGCGCGCCCGCAATGGCGGGGTGCTGACCCGCCGTGGCCACACCGAAGGCTCGGTGGACCTGGCGCGCCTGGCCGGGTTGCGCCCGGCGGCGGTGCTGTGCGAACTGATGAACCCCGATGGCACGATGGCCCGTGGCGAGCAGGTGGCGGTGTATGCGCGGCAGTACAATTTGCCGGTGCTGACCATCGAGGAACTGGCGCGGTACCGTGAAGCCATGCTGGAGCGGGAAGCAGAGCCAGCCTGATCCACCGCACGGGGCCGCTTTGCGGCCCATTCGCGGGTAAAACCGCTCCCACAGGGACCGCGCAGACTCGGAACCGGCGCAGTACCTGTGGGAGCAGGTTTACCCGCGAAGAGGCCGGCAAGTCCAACCTCAGGCTGCCGGAAGTTTGCTCCCCCCGCCCCGCTCTGCTAGTGTCGCGCCGTTCTGAATGCCACCGAGACAGTCGCCATGGCCCGCAAAAAAGCCTCCCTCGATTTCGAGCAATCCCTCGCAGACCTGCAAGCACTGGTCGAGCGCCTGGAGAACGGCGAGTTGTCGCTGGAAGAGTCGCTGGCCGCCTTCGAGCAAGGCATCGCCCTGACCCGTGATTGCCAGGGCGCCCTGGCCCAGGCCGAACAGAAGGTGCAGATCCTGCTGGAACGCGATGGCGAACTGGCTGCCCAGCCCTTCGACGCGGAGCCGGAAGCATGATCGGCACCTACCAGGCCAGCTGCCAGGCACGGGTCGACGCCGCCCTCGAACCGTTGTTCGTCGCCCCGACCAAGGAGCTCGCACGCCTTTACGCCGCCATGCGCTACAGCGTGATGAACGGTGGCAAACGCGTCCGCCCGCTGCTGGCCTACGCGGCCTGCGAAGCCTTGGGCGCCCCGGCCGAACAGGCCAACGGCGCAGCCTGTGCGGTGGAACTGATCCACGCCTACTCGCTGGTGCATGACGACCTGCCGGCCATGGACGACGACGACCTGCGCCGCGGCCAGCCGACCACCCACAAAGCCTTCGACGAAGCCTGCGCGATCCTCGCCGGCGACGGTTTGCAGAGCCTGGCCTTCAGCGCCCTGCTCGACCCGCGCCTGAGCCCGCAGGCCGACAGCATTCGCCTGGCCATGGTCCAGGCCCTGGCCAAGGCGGCCGGCCCGGCAGGCATGGTCGGTGGCCAGGCCATCGACCTGGGCTCGGTGGGCCTGAAGCTGGACCAGCAGGCGCTGGAGTTCATGCACCGGCACAAGACCGGTGCGCTGATCGAAGCCAGCGTGCGCCTCGGTGCCCTGGCCAGCGCCCGCGCCGAACAGGCGCAACTGGATGCCCTGCAGACCTACGCGCAAGCCATCGGCCTGGCGTTTCAGGTGCAGGACGACATCCTTGATGTGGAAAGCGACACCGCCACCCTGGGCAAACGCCAGGGGGCTGATATCGCCCGTGACAAACCGACCTACCCTGCGCTGCTGGGCCTGGAAGCGGCCAAGGCCTATGCAATCGAACTGCGCGACCAGGCGCTGGTCGCACTGAGTGGGTTCGGCGACAAGGCCGAGCCGCTGCGGGCGCTGGCACGCTACATCGTCGAACGCCGCAATTAAGCAACGACACCAATCCCTGTAGGAGCGGGTTTACCCGCGAATGCGATGTTGAGTTTACCGCCGCATTCGCGGGTAAACCCGCTCCCACAGGGGCCGCGTAACCCGTGGTTGAATGGGCAGTATTTCCTACAATGGGGTAAACTGCCGCCTCTTCACACACCTATAACGACTCGCCTGATGCCCACGACGTTTCAAGAGATCCCCCGCGAACGCCCGGTCACGCCGTTGCTCGACCGCGCTGACACGCCTGCCGGCCTGCGCCGGCTGGCCGAAGCCGACCTGGAGACCCTGGCCGACGAACTGCGCCAGGAACTGCTCTACACCGTGGGTCAGACCGGTGGGCATTTTGGTGCCGGCCTGGGCGTCATCGAGCTGACCATCGCCCTGCACTACGTCTTCGACACCCCCGACGACCGGCTGGTGTGGGACGTGGGTCACCAGGCCTACCCGCACAAGATCCTCACCGGGCGCCGTAACCGCATGCTCAGCCTGCGCCAGAAGGACGGCATCGCCGCCTTCCCGCGCCGCAGCGAGAGCGAGTACGACACCTTCGGCGTCGGCCACTCCAGCACCTCGATCAGCGCCGCGCTGGGCATGGCCATTGCCGCCCGCCTGCAGAACAGCGCTCGCAAGTCGATCGCGGTGATCGGCGACGGCGCACTGACCGCCGGCATGGCCTTCGAGGCGTTGAACCACGCCCAAGAAGTCAACGCCGACATGCTGGTGATCCTCAACGACAACGACATGTCGATTTCGCGCAATGTCGGTGGCCTGTCCAACTACCTGGCCAAGATCCTCTCCAGCCGCACCTACGCGAGCATGCGCGAAGGCAGCAAGAAAGTGCTGTCGCGCCTGCCGGGCGCCTGGGAAATCGCCCGCCGCACCGAAGAGTACGCCAAAGGCATGCTGGTGCCGGGCACCCTGTTCGAAGAACTGGGCTGGAACTACATTGGCCCGATCGACGGCCACGACCTGCCGACCATGATCGCCACCCTGCGCAACATGCGTGACCTCAAGGGCCCGCAATTCCTGCACGTGGTGACCAAGAAGGGCAAGGGCTTCGCCCCGGCCGAGCTCGACCCGATCGGCTACCACGCCATCACCAAGCTGGAGCCGGCCGACAAGCCCGCCGCACCGAAGAAAGCCAGCGGCCCGAAATACTCTGCGGTGTTCGGCCAGTGGCTGTGCGACATGGCCGCCGCCGACAACCGCCTGGTGGGCATTACCCCGGCAATGAAGGAAGGCTCCGACCTGGTCGATTTCAGCGAGCGCTACCCGGAGCGTTACTTCGATGTGGCCATCGCCGAGCAGCATGCCGTGACCCTGGCGGCCGGCATGGCCTGCGAGGGTAGCAAGCCGGTGGTGGCGATCTACTCCACCTTCCTGCAGCGCGCCTACGACCAGCTGATCCACGACGTGGCAGTACAGAACCTCGACGTGCTGTTCGCCATCGACCGCGCCGGCCTGGTCGGCGAAGACGGCCCGACCCACGCGGGCAGCTACGACCTGTCGTACCTGCGCTGCATCCCGGGCATGCTGGTGATGACCCCAAGCGACGAAAACGAGCTGCGCAAGATGCTCAGCACCGGCCACCTGTACAACGGCCCGGCGGCTGTGCGCTACCCACGTGGCACCGGCCCGAACGCGCCGATCAGCGGTGACCTGCAGCCGCTGGAAATCGGCAAGGGCGTGGTCCGTCGCCAGGGCGAGAAAGTCGCCTTGCTGGTGTTCGGCGTGCAACTGGCCGAGGCCATGCAGGTAGCTGAGCAGATCAACGCTACCGTGGTCGACATGCGTTTCGTCAAACCGCTGGACGAGGCACTGGTGCTGGAGCTGGCCGCAAGCCATGAGCTACTGGTGACCATCGAAGAGAACGCCATCATGGGCGGTGCCGGTGCGGCTGTTGGTGAGTTCCTGGCCAGCCAGGCGATCGTGAAACCGCTGCTGCACCTGGGGTTGCCGGACATCTATGTCGAGCACGCCAAACCTGCGCAGATGCTGGCTGAGTGTGGGCTGGATGCGGCCGGGATCGAGGCTTCGGTGAAGGCTCGGATGGCCAGGCTCGGGTTGTAATCCCTGGGGCCGCTTTGCGGCCCTTTCGCGACACAAGGCCGCTCCCACAAAGGTCGTGCAAGCAGTCCCTGTGGGAGCGGCCTTGCGTCGCGATCGAGGGCGCAGCCCTCGCAAAAGCTCACTTGGACGTTGGCGCTTTAGCCTCGAGCAGCGCACACAAGCGCGCCGTAGCTTCGATCATCTGCCCACTGGGCCGCTCCAGGCCTTTGTCGGGCACCACCAGCAAACGATCATCGGCAACCGCACGCAATTGCGGCCAGGCCTTCCAGCTCGCCAGCTGCGCTTCATCACCCGCCAGAATGACCTGCGGGTTGCGCAGCAGCACAGATTCCACATTGACCTGCGGCGCCGGCTGGGTGAGATCGGCGAAGACGTTACGCGCCCCGCACACGGCCAGGGCATCGCTGACCACCTGCCGGCCACCGAGCGTATACAGCGGTCGGTCCCATACCTGGTAGAACACCTGCAAAGGCTCGTCACGTCGATACTGCTGGCGCAGCTGCCGCAGCCGGTCACGCAGGGCCTGGGCATACCGATGGCCTTGGTCGGCACGGCCGATACGCCCGGCGATGGCTTCGATCTGCTCGATCAGCTGGTCGATATCATGGGGTTCGGCGCTGAAGGTGGCGATGCCCAGGCGCTTGAGCTGGTCGCGTTGGGCCGGTGGCACGCTGCCCGGCCACAGCAGCAACAGGTCGGGGCGCAGGCTGAGCAGGCGCTCCAGGTCCAGTTGCCCCTGGCGCCCCACCGAGGGCAACCCGCGCAGCGCCGCCGGCCGTTCGCCACCGTCGAGCACACCTACCAGCAGATCATCGGCCTGCAGTTCGAGCATGATCTCGCTCATCGATGGGGCCAGGCTGACCACCCGCAGGGGTTCACCGGCCAGTGCGGAGCAGGCGAACAGCGCCAGCAGGCCGGGCAGCAGGCGCATCAGCCGAGCTGGCGGGGAATGCGATAGAGGTACAGCACCACCACGGAGGACAACGCCAGCAGGATCTGCGGCACCACCTCCAGGCCGACCAGCACCGACAGGGCGGCGACCCAGGCCGGGAAGCAGGCATACAGCATGGCCAGGCGCCGCACCCGCGCCAGTTCGATCCAGGCGGCTGGCTCTTCGCCAGTGCCGAGCACCTTGGAGGTGGCAATGAGGGCGTGCTTGTAGGCACCGAAGCGCGGCAAGCTAAGGAACATGGTCGCCGCGCCGGCAATGAACAGTGGCATGGCCAGCACCGAGGCCAGCGCATCACCGCCACCGAAGGCCCAGGCCATCACCGGCAGCGGCACCAGGCCCACCGCCAGGTACTGCCACCAGGCCAGCGCCAGGCGCCGCTTGACCTCGGCGCGGGTCACGCCTGGGGCACCTCGCCCTGGTGCTCGTTACCCAGCATGTGGCCCAGCTTGCCGGCCTTGGTCGCCAGGTAGTAGCGGTTGTGCGGGTTGTGCCCGGTGTGCAGCGGTACGCGCTCGGCGACAACGATGTTCATGTCGGTCAGGGCTTTGACCTTGCGCGGGTTGTTGGTCATCAGGCGCAGCGACTTCACGCCCAGGTGCTCCAGCATCGGCAGGCACATGGCGTAGTCGCGCTGATCGGCGGCGAAGCCCAGGCGCTCGTTGGCCTCGACAGTGTCGGCGCCACCATCCTGCAACTCGTAGGCGCGAATCTTGTTCAGCAGGCCGATGCCACGGCCTTCCTGGCGCAGGTACAGCAGCACGCCACGGCCTTCACGGGCGATGGCTTGCAGCGCGGCTTCCAACTGCGAGCCGCAGTCGCAGCGCTGGCTGAACAGGGCATCGCCGGTCAGGCACTCGGAGTGCAGGCGCCCCAGCACCGGCTGGCCGTCCGCGATGTCACCCAGGCTGAGCACCACATGCTCACGGCCAGTGGCTTCGTCAAGGAAGCCATGCATGGTGAAGGTCGCGAAGGGAGTCGGGAGTTTAGAGGCGGCAACAAAGACGACGGGCACGTTGTGCTCCTGGAATAAGTTGAAAATTTCTCGTGGGCCGATTGTATCAGCAGGTTGGGGGATGTGGGCTGGCTGAATACCGTGGCTTAAGATCGAAAAGTTCGATGCTTAGCAGAGGTCTGTACTCAATCCTGTGGGAGCCCATGAAACGGGTTGTTCAATGCGGTTTGCTGTCCGGACTGAACGGATAAGGCTGCTGCCAGCGCTGGAAAATCGCCTTCAGCTCGCCACTGCGCACCAGTTCGGCCATGCGCTTGTCGAACAGGTCGCGCAGGGCCCGGGCCTGGTCGTTGCGGGCAAAGGCCAGGTACAGCGGCAGGTCGACTACGTGGGTGCGGCGGAAGCGCTCGGGTTGGGAGGTCTGGCCGAGCACGTAGTCGACCTCGGTCAGGGCGTCGATGTAGAAGTCCACACGGTCATGCTCGAGCATCGGCAAGATGCCCTCACGACGCTGGACTTCACGGAACTCGTGCACGTTCGGCAGGTAGCTGCCGTAGTCGTAGCCACGCACCCAGGCCAGGCGGTACTTGCCCACGCTCTCCAGGGTAGGCACGGGCTTGCTGGCCAGCCCCAGGGCGTAGATATGGTCCATGTCGAAGTGCCAGCGCGGGTACAGGTTGTCGTCGTTCTCTTCCTTGTACGAGCCTACCCAGGCATCAGCCTCGCCACGCTTCACCAGTCCGATGGCACGGCTGTAGGGCGCGCTCTGGATCACCACCTTGACCCCGGCCGGCTCGAACACCTTGCGCAGCACGTCCCAGGCCACCCCGGTCCCGTCGGCGTTGGTGTAGTCGAGCCACTCCTCGCTGACCAGGTGGACCTGCTTCGGCACACCCTCGGCAGCCGCCGCCCAAGGGGCAAGGCTCAGCAGCATTGCCAGCAGCATCGCCCTCATGGCCATTTACGCACTCCCTGTATCAGGCAACCGCCCACACCAGAACCTGCATGCCCAACCAGGCAAACACGCCGGCCAGGATATCGTCGAGCATGATCCCGACGCCCCCATGCACATGGCGGTCGACCCAGCGGATCGGCCACGGTTTGAGGATGTCGAAGAAGCGGAACATCAGGAACCCCGCCAGCAGCCATTGCCAGCCTTCCGGCACCAGCCAGAGGGTTATCCACATGCCGACGATCTCGTCCCAGACAATGCCTTCGTGGTCATGCACGCGCAAATCATTGGCGACCTTGCCACAGAGCCAGAAACCGAACAGCATGCTCACGCCCAGCAACAGCCAGTAGCCCCAGTCGGGCAGCATCTGCCACAGCGGGATGAACGGTATGGCCACCAGCGAGCCCCAGGTGCCCGGCGCCTTGGGCAAGGTACCGGAGCCGAAGCCGAAGGCGATGAAGTGCCACGGGTTGCGCCAGACCGAAGGCGGAACGAACTCCGCAGGCACCTGGTTGGGGTGATCGGTCACGGTGTCTCCCTAAAATGTTGATAGCCGCGTTGCCGCGGGGTGATGTCCTGGCCCTGCCGGTCGCGCAGGCTGACCCCCTGCCCTTCGAGCACCCGCCCGATGACGTGGAATGCCGCCAGGCCTTGTGCCTGCAGGGATGAAAGCTCGCCTGGCGGCAAGGTGAACGCCAGCACATAGTCGTCGCCACCAGTCAGCGCCGCCTGTACGGCCGCCTCGGCGCCGAGGAAACCCTGCAAGGCGGATGACACCGGCACCTGCTCCAGGCTCACCTCGAGCGCCACGCGGGAGGCCTTGGCGATATGCCCGCAGTCGGCCAGCAGGCCGTCGGAAATATCCAGTGCCGAGGTGGCACGCCCGCGCAGCAGCTGGCCCAGGGCGAACTGCGGCGACGGCGACCAGTAATGGTCGAGCAACGGTTGCGCCAGCGCGGCATCGGCCTGGCGCTGGCCCAGTACCAGTGGCAAGGCCCCTGCCGCGTTACCCAGCTCCCCCCCCACGCACAGCAGGTCGCCCGGGCGAGCGCCGTCACGGCGCAACGCCTGCCCCGCCGGCACCCGGCCGAACACGGTCATGGTGATGCTCAGGGGACCACGGGTGGTGTCGCCACCGATCAGGCTCAGTTGGCAATGGCCGGCCATGCGGTTCAGGCCGCTGGCGTAGGCTTGCAGCCAGTCGGCGCTGACCTCGGGCAAGGTCAGGGCAAGGGTGAAACCGATGGGGGTAGCGCCCATGGCCGCCAGGTCGCTGGCCGCCACGGCCAGCGAGCGCTGGCCGAGCAACCACGGGTCGCACACAGCCGGAAAATGCACCCCGGCGACCAGGGTGTCAGTAGACACCGCCAGTTGCTCGCCGGCGGGAAGGCTCAGCAGGGCGCAGTCGTCGCCGATGCCCAGGGCCACACCTTCACCGCCCTGCGCACAAGGCGCGGCGGCGAAGTAATGGCTGATCAGCTCGAACTCACCCATGGTCCGCAAGCGCCAGGATCAGCGCTTGTTCGCCTTGACTTCTGCTTCGCGCAGGTTCGGGGCCAGCTTGTCCAGTACGCCGTTGACGAACTTGTGGCCGTCGGTGGCACCGAAGACCTTGGCCAGCTCGACACCTTCGTTGATCACCACGCGGTACGGTACGTCGACGCGCTTGATGAACTCCCAGGTGGACAGACGCAGCACGGCCAGCTCGACCGGGTCGAGCTCTTCCAGTGCCAGGTCCAGGCATGGCTTCAGGGCGCTGTCGATTTCGCTCTTGATCGCCGGGACCCCGTGCAGGATCTCGCGGAAATAAGCGCCGTCGACATCGGAGAAATCGTTATCGACCCGGAACTGCGCTTCGATCTCGTTCAGCGAATGCTGCGCCATGTGCCACTGGTACAGCGCCTGGGTCGCGAGCTTGCGGGCTTCGCGGCGCTTGGCGCTCTTCGAGGGCTTGCCGGCATCCGCAGGTTTTGGATCGCGCGGGTTGAAACGATCGCTTTCGTCGCTAATCACTTGGCCTCCAACTGCGCCAGCAGGCTGACCATTTCCAGAGCGGACAGGGCAGCTTCAGCACCTTTGTTGCCGGCCTTGGTGCCGGAACGCTCGATGGCTTGCTCGATGGAGTCGACGGTCAGTACGCCGAAGGCCACCGGAACACCGAACTCCATGGACACCTGGGCCAGGCCCTTGGTGCATTCGCCCGCCACGTATTCGAAGTGCGGGGTACCGCCACGAATCACCGCGCCCAGGGCGATGATCGCGTCGTAGGCGCCTTGCTGGGCGACCTTCTGTGCCACCAGCGGGATTTCGAATGCACCCGGGGCACGGATGATGGTGATGTCGCTTTCGCTGACACCGTGGCGTACCAGGGCATCAACGGCACCGCTTACCAGGCTTTCGACGACGAAGCTGTTGAAGCGGCCAACCACCAAAGCATAGCGACCTTTGGGGGCGATGAAGGTACCTTCGATGGTCTTCAGGGTCATTCCGATATTCTCATCTTCAAGAGCGAGGCCGCATGCTGGCGGCCTCGACAGGGGTATGGACTCGAGCTGGAGGGCGTCACTGCCGCCTCAAGTCACTCGGAGGGCACGTATTCTACAACTTCCAGATCGAATCCGGATATCGCGTTGAACTTCATCGGCGAACTCATCAGGCGCATCTTGCGCACGCCGAGGTCACGCAGGATCTGCGAACCGGCACCCACGGTGCTGTAGGTGGTCGGTGCCTTGGCCGGTGCATCGCCGGCGCTTTCGCGGATGTGCGCCAGCAGCACGTCGCCGTCCAGCGGGTGGCCCAGCAGCAATACCACGCCGCTGCCGGCCTCGGCCACGGCGGCCATGGCCGCGCGCAGGCTCCAGCGGCCCGGTTGCTTGACCAGCAGCAGGTCGCGCAGCGGGTCCATGTTGTGCACGCGCACCAGGGTCGGCTCTTCGGCGCAGATCTTGCCCAGGGTCAGGGCCATGTGCACGTCGCCTTCCACCGCGTCGCGGTAGGTGACCAGGTTGAACTCGCCCAGCTCGCTCTCCACCGGTTGCTCGGAGACGCGCTGCACGGTGCGCTCGTGGA
Source organism: Pseudomonas sp. 43(2021) (assembly GCF_017490805.1). Classification (NCBI taxonomy): domain Bacteria; kingdom Pseudomonadati; phylum Pseudomonadota; class Gammaproteobacteria; order Pseudomonadales; family Pseudomonadaceae; genus Pseudomonas; species Pseudomonas sp. 43(2021). The sequence goes on along the minus strand of NZ_JAFGYJ010000013.1, from coordinate 74,070 downwards.
TCATGCGGTAGTGGATCAGGTCGGCGATGGTGCCGATCTTCAGGCCGTGCTCGGCGGCGAACACTTCCAGCTCGGCACGGCGCGACATGGTGCCGTCGTCGTTCATCACTTCGCAGATCACGCCGCTCGGCTCGAACCCGGCCATGCGCGCCAGGTCGCAGGCGGCTTCGGTGTGGCCGGCACGGGCCAGGGTACCGCCAGGCTGGGCCATCAGCGGGAAGATGTGGCCAGGGCTGACGATGTCTTCGGCCTTGGCATCCTTGGCGGCGGCCGCCTGCACGGTGCGCGCGCGGTCAGCGGCGGAGATGCCGGTGGTGACACCTTCGGCGGCTTCGATCGACACGGTGAACTTGGTGCCGAAGCCCGAGCCGTTGCGCGGCGCCATCAGCGGCAACTTCAGCGTTTCGCAACGCTCGCGGGTCATCGGCATGCAGATCAGGCCACGGGCATGCTTGGCCATGAAGTTGATGTGCTCGGGCAGGCAGCACTCGGCTGCCATGATGATGTCGCCTTCGTTTTCGCGGTCTTCGTCATCCATGAGGATGACCATTTTGCCCTGGCGGATGTCTTCGACCAGTTCTTCGATGCTGTTGAGCGCCACGCGGCACCCCCTTCTCAATCAGGATTTCAAGAAGCCGTTGGCGGCCAGGAAGCTTTCGGTAATGCCACTGCCCTTGCTCGGTTCGGCGGCCTTGTCACCCAGCAGCAAACGCTCCAGGTAACGGGCCAGCAGGTCGACCTCAAGGTTCACCCGACGCCCTGCACGGTAGTCGGCCATGATGGTTTCGGACAGGGTGTGCGGGACAATGGTCAGCTCGAACTCGGCGCCATTGACCTCGTTGACCGTCAGGCTGGTGCCGTCGACGGTGATCGAACCCTTGTGGGCGATGTACTTGGCCAGCTCCTTCGGTGCACGCACGCGGAACTGGATGGCGCGGGCGTTATCGCTGCGCGAGATGATTTCGCCGACCCCGTCGACGTGGCCGCTGACCAGGTGCCCGCCCAGCCGGGTGGTGGGGGTCAGGGCTTTTTCCAGGTTGACCTTGCTGCCACTCTTGAGGTCGATGAAGGCGGTGCGCTTGAGGGTTTCGACACTGACGTCGGCCCAGAAGCCGTCACCCGGCAATTCGACGGCGGTCAGGCACACGCCGTTGACGGCGATGCTGTCGCCGAGCTTGACGTCACCCAGGTCGAGCTTGCCGGTTTCGACGTAGACGCGCACGTCGCCACCCTTGGGGGTCAGGCTGCGGATGGTGCCGATGGATTCGATGATGCCGGTGAACATGGGGTCTTCCTCAAAAACGGTTTGCGCGGGGCAAGCCTGGCATTATACGCCGGGCGCCGGCAGGGGGATGGCCGTGACCCGCCAGTCATCGCCCACTGCGCGCATTTCGGTAATTTTCAGTCGCGGCGCTTCGCTCATCCTGTCCAGTGGCCAGTCCAGCAGCGGGCGGGCCCGGGAACCGAGGAAGGTGCCGGCGACGAACAACTGGTACTCGTCGACCAGGCCTTGCCGGGCAAAGGCGCCGGCCAGGCCGGCACCGGCTTCCAGCAGGATTTCGTTGACGCCACGGGCCGCCAGGGCCTGCAGCAGCGCCGGCAGGTCTACCTGCCCATTGTCGCCCGGCAGGCTGAGCAGTTCGTGGCCGGCAGCGGCATAGCGCGGGTCATCTGCGACAGCGGTCACCACCAGGGCCGGGCCGGCCTGGAAGAATGGTGCATCCAGCGGCACGCGCAGGCGGCCATCGACCAGCACGCGCAGCGGTGTGCGGCTGAGTGCCAGTGCGGTGGTTTCGGCATCCAGGCCCAGTTCGGCACCACGTACGGTCATCCGCGCGTTATCGGCCAACACGCTGGCGGCGCTGGTCAGCACCACGCTGGAACGGGCGCGCAGGCGCTGCACCGCCGAGCGGGCGGCCGGGCCGGTGATCCACTGGCTTTCGCCACTGGCCATGGCGGTGCGGCCATCCAGGCTCATGGCCAGCTTGGCGCGAACGAACGGCAGGCCATGTTCCATGCGCTTGAGGAAACCGGGGTTGAGTGCCCGGGCCTCGGCCTCGAGCACGCCGCTGGCCACTTCGATGCCGGCCTCGGCCAGGCGCCGCAGGCCCTGCCCCGCCACTTGCGGGTTAGGGTCCTGCATGGCGGCCACCACCCGCGCCACGCCGGCCTTGACCAGCGCTTCGGCGCATGGCGGCGTGCGGCCATGGTGGCTGCAGGGCTCAAGGGTGACATAGGCACAGGCGCCACGAGCACGCTCACCGGCCTGGCGCAGGGCATGCACCTCGGCATGCGGCTCGCCGGCGCGCACATGCCAGCCTTCGCCAACCACCTCGCCATCGCGCACGATCACGCAGCCTACACGCGGGTTCGGGTGGGTGGTGTACAGGCCCTTGCGCGCCAGCTCCAGCGCGCGGGCCATGTAGTGGGCGTCGAGGATGGCAGCTTGGCTGGGCATGTTCACTCTTTAGCCGGCTCGCGGGCCAGGCGGTCGATTTCTTCGCGGAACTCGTCGAGGTCCTGGAAGCGCCGGTAAACCGAGGCAAAACGGATATAGGCCACTTCGTCGAGCTTGCGCAGCTCGGCCATGACCATTTCACCCACCACCAGCGATTTGACTTCGCGCTCACCGGTGGCACGCAGGCGGCTCTTGATATGCGCCAACGCCGCTTCCAGGCGCTCGACGCTGACCGGGCGCTTTTCCAGTGCCCGCTGCATGCCGGCACGCAGCTTATCTTCGTCGAAGGGTTGGCGCGTGCCGTCCTGCTTGATCAGCCGGGGCAGCACCAGCTCAGCGGTTTCGAAGGTGGTGAAGCGCTCACCGCAGGCGACGCATTCGCGGCGGCGGCGCACCTGCTCGCCCTCGGCGACGAGGCGAGAGTCGATGACCTTGGTGTCGTTGGCACCGCAAAAGGGACAGTGCATGGTGGCAGGCAACAAAAAAAGGGAGGGCCATGGTAGCGCATCCCACTGGCAAGACAAGCCAAAGGGGTTAACATCCATGGGAAATCTGCCCGTGAAGGACTACCCCATGCACTACCGAGCGCTCGTCGTGCTGTGCTGCGCCGCCCTGCTCGCCGCCTGCGGCAGCGACAGGCCAAAGCCCGACACCCCTCCGGCCCCCACGCCCGCCCGCGCGGCCAAGCCGGCCGAAGTACTGGGCCCGCTGCCGGCCTACCAGCGCGAGCTGAGCGGCACCTTGCTGGAGATCCCGGCCGGTGCCGACGTGGAGCTGGCCTTGCTGGTCATCGACGAACGCGACCGCCCACAACGCCTGCTGGCCAGCAGCAACCTGACCGGCACTGGCCAGGCCCTGCCCTACCACTTGCGCTTCAACCCCGAGGCCTTCCCCGCCGGTGCCCGGGTCGAGCTGCGTGGCCGCGCCAGCCGCTCCGGCCAGCTGATCATGCACCTGCCGCCGGTGCGCATTACCCAGGCCCAGACCCAGGCCATCGGCCCGCTGCGTTTCGAGAAGGCGCCGTAAGTGGCGCCGCTAGCCCTGCAACAGGCCCTCAGCGGCCTGATCGGCGAAGCGCGCCTGGTCATCAGCGAACTGCCCGGCTGCGACCTGAAGCTGTGGCTGATCGACGACCAGAACATGGACCGTGCCTTCAGCAGCGAGGAGACCCGGCGCATTCTTGAAGACCCGCCCTACTGGAGCTTCTGCTGGGCCAGCGGCCTGGCCATGGCGCGCTACCTGGCCGAGCGCCCGGAGTGGGTAGCCGGCAAGCGCGTGCTGGACTTTGGCGCCGGCTCCGGTATCGCCGGCATTGCCGCCGCCCGCGCCGGTGCGCTGGAAGTGGTGGCCTGTGACCTCGACCCGCTGGCCCTCGATGCTTGCCGCGCGAACGCCGCGCTGAACGGGGTAGAACTGGGTTACAGCCATGACTTCTTCGCCGAAGACGACCGCTTCGACCTGATCCTGGTTGCCGATGTGCTGTACGACCGCGCCAACCTGCCGCTGCTGGATGCCTTCCTCGGGCGCGGGCGCCAGGCGCTGGTGGCCGACTCGCGGGTACGCGACTTCAGCCACCCGCTGTACCAGCCGTTGGGCGTGCTGGAAGCGCTGACCCTGCCGGACCTGGCCGAGCCGCACGAATTCCGCCGGGTCAGCCTGTACCACGCCAGTCGCGACACCTTATAGTGGTGCAATTCACCAGTTTGCGAGAGTCGCGATGACCCAAGACACGCCTTACATTTTCGACGCCACCGATGCCACCTTCCAGCAACTGGTAATCGAGAACTCCTTCCACAAGCCGGTGCTGGTGGACTTCTGGGCCGAGTGGTGTGCGCCGTGCAAGGCACTGATGCCACTGCTGGCGAAGATCGCCGAGGGTTACCAGGGCGAGCTGCTGCTGGCCAAGATCAACTGCGACGTGGAGCAACAGGTGGTTGCCCAGTTCGGCATCCGCAGCCTGCCGACCGTGGTGCTGTTCAAGGACGGTCAACCGGTGGACGGCTTTGCCGGTGCACAGCCGGAGTCGGCGATCCGCGCCATGCTCGAACCGCACGTGCAACTGCCTGCCGCGCCCGTTGCTTCGCCGCTGGAACAAGCCAAGGCGCTGTTTGCCGAAAGCCGTTTTGCCGAGGCCGAAGCGCTGCTGCAGGCGCTGCTGGGTGAGGACAACAGCAATGCCGAGGCGCTGATCCTGTACGCCCGCTGCCTGGCCGAGCGCGGGGAGTTGGGTGAAGCCCAGGTGGTGCTGGATGCGGTCAAGACCGACGAGCACAAGGCTGCGTTGGCCGGGGCCAAGGCTCAGCTGACCTTCCTGCGCCAGGCCGCCAGCCTGCCAGAAGTGGCCGACCTGAAAAGCCGACTGGCGCAGAACCCGCAGGATGACGAGGCGGCCTATCAGCTGAGCATCCAGCAACTGGCTCGCCAGCAGTATGAGGCGGCGCTGGAGGGGTTGCTGAAGCTGTTCCAGCGTAACCGTGGTTATGAGAACGGGTTGCCGCAAAAGGCGTTGCTGCAAGTGTTCGAGTTGCTGGGTGGGGATCACCCGCTGGTCAGCGTGTATCGTCGCAAGTTGTCGGCGGCGATGTTCTGACCTGAAGTTTTCTGCGAGGGCACGCCCGCTCCCACAGGGTACGCACTGTACTCACTGTGGTAGCGGGCATGCCCGCGAATGAGGCCAGCACAGGCAATAGAGATCTATCCCACCCAGTGATACACCGGCGCGTCCACGCCGCTTTCCACCTTCACATCACTGCTGTGCCGCAACCGCACCAACAGCCGTTTACCCGCCGCCGTACTCCCCGCCAGCCCCTCCAACCGATCCAGCAACTCCGGCCCGCTCATCTGCCCTGCCAGGCGCAACACCTCACGAGCCGCAGTCCATTGCCCATCATCCTGACGAGTTGTCGCCAAGGGTTCCGCTGCTGCGGTCTGCGCCACCGCAGGCAATTCGATCTGCCGCCCCAGTTGCACCCACTCTTCCGGCGCCAGCTCGATGGTCAGATCCACAGGCCAATCACCAATCTGTCCACGAATTCTCATGCTGCATACCTTGAACCCAAGTCAATGCCACCATGCTACCCCAACATGAAACCTGAGCCACGCAGACTGGCAGCACGCGGAAAAGTTGTTATAACATAACCCAATCTTCCCGCCCGCTCCGGAGTCGTCCATGCGTCGCCTGTTGCTCGCCCTGCCCATCGCCTTGCTACCCCTGGCCCATGCCCACGCTGATGACCATGATCATGACCACGCCCATGGCACCCTCGGTGCCCACGAGCATGGCGTGGCCAAGCTCAACGCAGTGCTCGATGGCAACACCCTGGAGCTGGAGCTGGACAGCCCGGCCATGAACCTGGTCGGCTTCGAACACGCCGCCAACAGCGACGCCGACAAGGCCAAGGTCGCGGCGGTGCGCCAGCAGCTCGAGCAACCACTGAAGCTGTTCGGCCTGCCCGCTGCCGCCGGCTGCAAGGAAGACCAGCAGGAACTGGAAAGCCCGCTGTTCGGTGACGCCCCGAAAACCGACGACGACGGTGACGAGCACGAGCACGAGCACGAGCACAGCCACCCGCACAGCGACATCGGCGCCCACTACCAGCTGACCTGCGCCAACCCAGACAAACTGCTACAGGTGGACCTCGCGCCGCTGTTCAAGGCCTTCCCGGCCACCCAGAAAATCAACGTGCAACTGATCGGCCCCAATGGCCAGAAAGGTGTGGAAACCACGCCGGCCAAGGCCGCGGTCGCGTTCTGAATGCGCCAGCCGTTGATCGAACTGCATGACCTGGTGTTCGCCTGGCCAGGCCAGCCCGCGCTGCTGGACATTCCGGCATTTCGCCTGGAGGCTGGCGAGGCCCTGTTTCTCAAGGGCCCCAGCGGCAGTGGCAAGACCACGTTGCTGGGCCTGCTGGGCGGGGTGAACGTGCCGGGCCAGGGCCGTATCCAGTTGCTCGGCCAGGACCTCGGCTGCCTGGGCCAAGGCGCCCGTGACCGATTCCGGGTCGACCACACCGGTTACATCTTCCAGCAGTTCAACCTGCTGCCGTTCCTCTCGGTACGCGAAAACGTCGAGCTGCCCTGCCGTTTCTCGCGCAGCCGCAAAGCCCGCGCCGAGCAGCGCCATGGCAGCGTCGACCAGGCGGCCAGCACGCTGCTGGCCCACCTGGGGCTGGGCGACCCCGCCCTGCTCGCCCGCCGCGCCGACAGCCTGTCGATCGGCCAGCAACAACGGGTTGCCGCCGCCCGCGCACTGATCGGCCAGCCCGAACTGGTGATCGCCGACGAACCAACCTCGGCGCTGGATACCGACGCCCGCGAAGCGTTCATCCGCCTGCTGTTCGATGAATGCCGCGCCGCCGGTGCCAGCCTGCTGTTCGTCAGCCACGACCAGAGCCTGGCGCCGCTGTTCGACCGCCACCTGTCGCTGGTCGAACTCAACCGTGCCGCCAAGCCCCGGGAGGCCTGATGTACCTGCTCCGCCTTGCCCTGGCCAGCCTGGCCAACCGCCGTTTCACCGCATTCCTCACCGCCTTTGCCATTGCCCTGTCGGTGTGCCTGCTGCTGGCCGTGGAACGGGTCCGTACCGAGGCCCGGGCCAGCTTCGCCAGCACCATCAGCGGTACCGACCTGATCGTCGGTGCCCGCTCCGGCTCGGTGAACCTGCTGCTGTACTCGGTATTCCGTATCGGCAACGCCACCAACAACATCCGCTGGGACAGCTATGAGCACTACGCCAAGGACCCGCGGGTAAAATGGGCCATCCCCATCTCGCTGGGCGACTCGCACCGCGGTTATCGGGTGATGGGCACTACCGGCGACTACTTCAGCCATTACCAGTACGGTCGCCGCCAGCACCTGGAATTGAGCCAGGGTCGCGCGTTTGCCGATGATCCGTTCGAGGTGGTGCTCGGTGCCGAAGTGGCCGAGGCGTTGCACTACAAGCTGGGCGACAAGCTGGTGCTGGCACATGGCGTCGCCGCGATCAGCCTGGTCAAGCACGATGACAAGCCATTCACCGTGGTCGGTGTGCTCAAGCGCACCGGCACGCCGGTCGACCGCACGCTGCATATCAGCCTGGGCGGCATGGAGGCCATCCACGTCGACTGGCACAACGGCGTGCCGGCCCGCGGCGCCGGGCGTATCAGCGCCGAGCAGGCACGGAGCATGGACCTGCAACCTGCCGCCATTACTGCATTCATGCTCGGCCTGAACAGCAAGATCGCGACATTCAGCCTGCAGCGGGAGATCAATGAATACCGCAGCGAGCCGTTGCTGGCGATCCTGCCCGGGGTAGCCCTGCAGGAGCTGTGGAGCCTGATGGGCACTGCGGAACAGGCGTTGTTCGTGGTTTCGCTGTTCGTGGTGCTGACCGGCCTGATCGGCATGCTCACGGCGATTCTCACCAGCCTCAACGAACGCCGCCGGGAGATGGCGATACTGCGCTCGGTTGGCGCCAGGCCATGGCATATCGCAGGGCTGCTGGTGCTGGAGGCGCTGTCGCTGGCGGCGGTCGGGATCGGCGCCGGGCTTGGCTTGCTGTATGCGGGTATCGCGCTGGCCCAGGGGTATGTACAGGCCAACTATGGTTTGTATTTGCCGCTGGCCATGCCAAGCGCTCATGAATGGATGTTGCTGGCTATTATCCTGGGGGCTGCTCTGCTGATGGGCAGCGTGCCGGCGTGGCGGGCCTATCGGCAGTCGCTGGCCGATGGCTTGTCCATTCACCTCTGAGGGCGTGCAATGATCCAGTACCTCACTGCCTTCTTCGCGGGCATGCCCGCTCCCACAGGGTTCGCCGCAGGCTTGGAACCGTGTGAAGAACCTGTGGGAGCGGGCGCGCCCGCGAAAAGGCCAGCACTGCACACGCTGCTGATCCTGCTGCTGACAGTAGCGATGCCTCTGTGGGCCTCGGAACCCCGCGAACTGGACTGGCCCGCCCTTATCCCCGAAGGCGCCCCGGTCATCCCGCCCCAACTCGCGCCGCTGCACGACATGTCGCAGCTCAGCAACGCCCTGTCCGCCGAATCCGCCCCACCGGCGCGCCAGCAGGCCCCCGCCGCCCCGGTGGTGAAAAGCCTCGATGGCCAGCAGATCAAACTACCCGGCTACATCGTGCCGCTGGAAGTGAGCGAAGAAGGCCGCACCACCGAATTCCTGCTGGTCCCCTACTACGGCGCGTGCATCCACGTGCCACCACCGCCCTCGAACCAGATCGTGCACATTTTCAGCGAGATGGGCGTGCGCATCGAAGACCTCTACCAACCCTACTGGATCGAGGGAAAGCTGCAGGTTAGAGCATCCAGCAGCGAACTGGCCGACGCTGGATACCAGATGGAAGCCGAGAAAATATACGCTTACGAGCTGAAGTGAGATCTGTTTCGAATTCGTGAAGACGCTTCTTTGAGCTGGGTCAAACTTTCTGTTTAACCGCATCCGTACCATTGGACTACTCGATTACTCACGTCCTTTGGGAGCTTCCATGAACAAGTCCTTGCTCAGCGCCGCCCTCGCGGCCCTGGCGCTCGCTGCCCCTGTCGCCCACGCCCACCAGGCAGGCGATGTCATCGTCCGTGCCGGTGCCATCACCACCGCTCCCAACGAAAGCAGCGGCGACCTGAAATTCGACGGCAACAAAGTCTCGGGCACCAAGGCGACCCTGGACAGCGACACCCAGCTGGGCCTGACCTTCGCCTACATGCTCACCGACCACATCGGCCTGGAACTGCTGGCAGCCACCCCGTTCAAGCACACCGTCGGCGTCAAAGGCCTGGGCGGCGGCCTGGACGGCAAGCTGGCCGACATCAAGCAACTGCCACCGACCCTGTCGCTGCAGTACTACCCGATGGAGCCGACTTCCAGGTTCCAGCCGTATGCCGGCGTCGGCATCAACTACACCCTGTTCTTCGATGAAGACCTCAGTAGTGCACGCAAGCAGCAGGGCTTCAGCAACCTGAAGCTGCAGGACTCGGTCGGCATCGCCGGCCAGCTGGGCATGGACTACATGATTACCGACAATCTGCTGGTCAACGCCTCGGTCTGGTACGTCGACATCGACACCAAGGCCAGCGTCAACGGCCCGTCCGCACTGGGCTACAGCAAGACCAAGGTCGACGTCGAAGTCGACCCGTGGGTGTACATGGTCGGCCTTGGCTACAAGTTCTGACCCGAACACTGCAGGGCGGCTTCGGCCGCCCTCGCTCGTTGCAACCCTAGCCAATACCCCAGCGCGACCGCGCTGATGCCCATCCCAAGCCCACACACCGCTGCCCACCCCCAATGGGCATACACCCAGCTCGCCAGTACCGCCCCAAGCCCACTGCCAAGCGAATAGCAGCACATGTAGGCGCCGATCAACCGGCTGGCCATTGCGCCACGCCCGGCCAGCAACAGGCTCTGGTTGGTGACATGCACCGCCTGCACGGCAAAGTCCAGCATCAGCACACCCAGCCCGAAGGCCAGCAGTGAATGCCCGACGAAAGCCGTAGGCAGCCATGACAGCACCAGCAGAACCAGCGCCAACCCGGTGGTGCGCTCCGCCAACCCCTGGTCGGCCAGGCGACCGGCGCGCGCTGCCGCCAATGTGCCGGCAACACCCGCCAGGCCGAACAGACCGATCTCGGTATGGCTCAGCGCCAATGGCGCGGCACTCAGGGGCATGACCATGGCACTCCACAGCACGCTGAACGCGGCGAAGATCAATACGCCGAACAGCCCACGCTGACGCAGCAACCGATCGTGCTGATACAGCCTGAACTGGGCAACGATCAGCGCCCGGTAGCCAGACCGCAGCGTCACCGGCTGCCCCGTGGGCAGGCTGCGCCATAGCACCAGGGCCAGTAGCATCAGCAGCCCTGCGGCAAACAGGTACACGCTGCGCCAGCCGGCCAGGTCGGCAAGCCCGCCCGAGACCAGACGCGCCAGCAGAATGCCCAGCACCACGCCGCTGGTGATGCTGCCCACGGCCTGCCCTTGCTGCCCGGGGGCGGCAAGGCTCGCTGCATGCGCCACCATCACCTGCACCATGACCGCCATCAGCCCGGTGATGGCCAGGGCCAGCAGCAGTAGCGCCCAGGTCGGCGCCATGCCAACACCAACCAGCGCCAGGGTCGAGAACAGCAACTGCCCGAGCAACAGGCGCTTGCGGTCGATCAGGTCCCCCAGCGGCACGATCAGCAACAACCCCAGCGCATAGCCCGCCTGGGTCGCGCCAACTACCCAGCCGATCCGCTGCTGCGCCACGCCCAGGTCGGCGGCCATCGATTCGAGCAAAGGCTGGGCGAAATACACGGTCGCCACGGCCATGGCGCTGGTGGTGGCCAGCAACAGGGTTATCCAGCGTGTCAGCGTAGGGGTCATCGGGCTGGCCTCGTCAATCTGGTTTCGAATTGAAACTACATGCTGGCTATTTAGCAAATGTGGTTTTAACCTGCAACCAGATGATCATGAAAGGCCCCGTCCATGCTCGATGAAAACAATGCGCAATGCCCCGTGGCCCGGGCCCTGGAGGTGCTGGGAGACCGTTGGGCGCTGATGATCCTGCGCGATGCCTTCGATGGCCTGCGGCGCTTCAGTGAATTCCAGAAGAACCTGGGGCTGGCGAAGAACATCCTCGCCTCACGTTTGAAGTGGCTGGTGGAAAGCGGGCTGCTGACGCTGCAGCCTGCGTCGGATGGCAGTGCCTACAAGGAGTATGTGCTGACCGAGAAAGGACGATCGCTGTTCCCGGTGGTGGTTGGCTTGAGGCAGTGGGGGGAGCGGTTTCTGTTCGAGGCAGGTGAAGTGCGTTCGGAGTTGGTGGATGGCGATACCGGGCAGGCGCTGGAAACACTGCAGGTGCGGGCCCGGGATGGGCGGGTGCTGGCGGCCGGGGATTGCCTGCGAAAAGTGGTGCGGCATCGATGATTCCGGGGCCGCTGTGCGGCCCTTTCGCGACGCAAGGCCGCTCCCACATGGACCGGACATGTTTGGCTTTACGCGATCTCTGTAGGAGCGGCCTTGTGTCGCGATAGGGGGCGCAAAGCACCCCCAAGGATTTCAGCCCTTGCCCAGAAGCCGCGCCAGGCCCTCGACAATCGGCGTCGCCTGCGGAAACTCGAACCGCGCCAGCAAACGCTGGTTATCCGCCCGCGAATGGCGAATGTCACCCGAGCGTGCCGGCACATAGCTGACCGCCGGCAAGCTACCCACCACTTTCTCCAGCGCCGCCAGCAGCTGGTTAAGCGACGTGGCCTGGTTGAGGCCGATATTCACCGCGCCCTCTTCGACCTGCGGCTGCTCCAGCGCCTGCACCATCACCTGCACCAGGTCGCCCACGTAGAGGAAGTCCCGGGTCTGCTCGCCATCGCCGAACACCGTAATCGGCAAACCCTGCACAGCACGCTCGGAGAAGATGCTGATCACCCCGGAATACGGCGAAGACGGGTCCTGGCGCGGCCCGAAGATATTGAAGAAGCGGAACACCACAGGCTCCAGGCCATGCTGGCGACGGTAGAAGTCCAGGTACTGCTCACTGGCCAGCTTGTCCACGGCATAGGGGGTCAGCGGCGCCTTGGGGGTGTCTTCGGCAATCGACTCGCCTTCGCCATTGTTGCCGTACACCGCAGCACTGGAGGCGAACAACACCCGGCGCAGGCCATGCACGCGCATGGCTTCGCACACATTGAGGGTGCCGATGAAATTGCTCTGGTGGGTCCGCACCGGGTCCTCGACCGAGGCCTGCACCGAGGCCACCGCCGCCAGGTGCACCACAGCACTGCAACCAGCCGCAACCTGCTTGACCAGCCCGGCATCGGCGACATCGCCTTCAACCAGTTCCAGCCGTGGGTGGCCGACCTGCAGGTTGCCCCGCTGGCCAGTGGAGAAGTCGTCGAGAATGCGTACTGCGTAGCCTTTGTCCAACAACGCATCGCACAGGTGGGAGCCAATGAAGCCGGCACCGCCGGTGATCAGGATGGGGGCGTCAGCCATGGCGGTAGAACCGGTCCAGTAGGGGCGGCAGGCCGGCGCGCCAGGCGCGCGGCTTGATGCCGAAGGTATGAAGGATTTTCTTGCAGGCCAGTACCGCGTGCTGCGGCTCTTCGCTGGCATCCGGGCGCGCGGCATGGGCCTGCGGCGTCGGTGCCTGCACGGCCAGCTGACGGTATTGGCCGGCCTCGGCGAGGATCGCCTGGCCTAGCGCCAGCGGCGTGGTCGCCTCGTTGCCGGCGTAATGGTAGGTGCCCCACAGCGGCGCGCTGCAATCGAGTTGCTTGAGCACCGACAGTATCACCCGGGCGGCGTCGTCGACCGGCGTCGGGTTGCCGCGCCGGTCGTCGGCCAGCAGCAGCTCCTGGGGTTGCTCGGCACGGGTCAGGAAGCGCCCCAGCGACCCATCGATGCTTTCGTCGAGCAGCCAGCCAAAGCGTAGCAGCACGTGTTGCGGGCAAGCCGCGCGCACGCTCTGCTCGATGCGCCACAGGGCCTGGCCACGCAGGCCCAGCGGCACCGGCTCGTCCTTTTCGCTATAGGCCGTGGCCCGCGAACCATCGAACACCCGGTAGCTGGAGGGCTGCACCAGGGTGATCTGGTGGTGCTGGCACAGCTCCGCCAACCGCTCCACCGCCCGCTCCTGTTGAGCCAGGCGTTGCTCGCTGACCGACTCGGCCTGGAACCAGTCGAAGTAATAGGCCAGGTTGACCAGGGCATCGGGGCGATGATCGTCGAGCAGCTGGGTGAGGCTGGCCGGCGTCCAGCCGTTCTCGGGCGGGCGCGGCGCCAGGAATGCGATGTCCTCCTCGGCCCCAAGACGAATCAGCGCTTGCCCGAGGGCATTGCCACCACCCAACAGCATTAGGCGCATACGCATAGAGTCAGCAGATCCGGAGAGGTTGATTGAAGGAAAGGGCTCATTTTGCGGTTTCTGGGCGGGGAAGTCCAACGTGGGCCATAGCCATTGCAAGCCAAACCATTGCAGACTTGGGCCGCCCGGAGGCAAAGGACTGACCTGTTCTGTGTGGAGGTTGCTCCAGGCATCGGGTTTTCTGATGACAACTTCGGCCCTGGAGTCGGCTGGTTGTTCATGCTGGCCTGCGCTGTACCGTTCGTTTCGGCTCTGGTCTCATAAAGCCGCTGCTGGTCAGTATCTGCATCATCATGGCAATCAAACTGCTACTCGATACGGGAACTCCACTCGGCGAATGGCTCAAGCAATTCCTCCAGAGGCCCCATGCACTTGCAAACGGAATCTTCTCAGCGCCTGAAATGGCAGTTTGACGAACTCGCCCCAGGCAAAGAACTGTTCATCGACGAAGTATTTGGAAACTACCAGCAACAAGCCCGCTTGCTGGTCCCCGATATCGAACGCGCAGCGCCGGCATTCGTCCTGGGGGGCGCGCGCTCCGACTTTACCCGGCTCAATCCCCTGCTCTATCGCCTGCAGGCCGCAGGCATTGGTTCCCTCACTGCCAATCTGTCAGGTCATAGCCTCGCCAGTGAGCCAGGCGCAGTGTCACCCTCACTGGCTACGAACCTTGATGAAGCACGGCGTTTCCACGCGCATATCGCGCTTCGCTGTCGGACGATAATAGGCCACAGCCTGGGCGCGGCTATAACGCTGAAACTTGCAGCACAGTTGCCGCAAGTGGACAGCATCGTGCTGATCTGCCCGGCGGTCTATCCAGACCGTGCTCACAAGGTACCGTTCGGCCCGGCATTCACGGCCGCGATCAGAGAACCCTATGGTTTTCTCGATTGTGACAGTTACGCCTTCCTCAAGCGGTTCCAAGGCAGAGTTCTGATGGTAATTGGCGAGTATGACGGGCTGAACTCACAACGATTTGGCAAAGATCCGGGCACTAGCGCAGGTAACCTGTGGCTGGCCGGCGCCGAGCGCTACAGCCCGATTCCTGAAGAAGTTACCCAGGCCCTGATGCAATCAGTTTCAGCGTCGCGTTTGCAATGCCTGTTTCTTACAGACTGCGACCATGGCATCGCCGCCCACTTACGCAGTACACCAGCGATTGCCGATCAGGTTGCGAGCGCCGTGGAAAACTTCATCCTCGACGACGCCTGACGCGTTGACCACTACTTGATTTCAAACAATCCGTTACTAAGCGGCCTCACACTCAAGCGCTCGCGTATGTCGTCATCTATACGGGGATCATCCGGCTGGTACAGTTTTACCTGGCGATAGGCGTTGATGCGATTGATCTCCTCTCCCAGGTAATCCCACACCACCCGGGTGCAGGCCGGGTAGCGCTGGTCACCGCTGGAAACACCGGCCTTGAGGCCGTTCAGGCGGGTAATGCGGCTTTTGAAGCTGGGGATGAGGATGGTCTGGCTCATCTCGTTGAAAGTCAGCGACTCGTAGTCGACCAGGAACATCCGGTCCTGCAACTGGAACGCCGCCCCCAGGTAACGGCAACGCACCTCGGCATGGTGGTCAGTGGCACTGGAGCGCTCCTGGCGTTCCTGGCGCTCGAACAGAAACTGCCCGCGCTCTTCCCACAGGTGCACCAGCGACACCAGGATCGTGCCCGGCACCGACATGCAGTTGGAATACTCCAGGTAATAGCCGCAATAACGCGACAGATTGCCGGCATGTTCGTGCAACGGGCGAAACAACTCGCTGATCGGGTCGCCAGGTTGCTCGGCCAAGGTCGACACACGCGCACCGATCAGGTGGCTGAACTGCTCGGGCGGCAAATTCAGCTCGTAATCCTCGACACCGAAGAAATCGCTGATGCGCTTGAGATTGAATGCCGTCGGACGGCTCTGCCCGCTCAGGTACTTGTTGAACTGTGCGCGATTGATCGCGAGCTTGCGGCAAACTTCGGAGATAGAGCGGTAGTGGCTGCAGGCCAGTTTGAGATTGGTAGCGAAATGAACGCTCATGACACAGGGCTCGGGTGACGCGAATGACGCAAGTATAGCATCAGGTTGCACCAAATCAGAGCAATCCGCGAAATTGTAACCGGCCTTGTCATAGCCAACCATGCGCCCCAACGAATAGCGGTGCGCCCGCCGTCCGCTGGTCTTTCCACACGAACAATAAGAATCGAGGTCATTTTCCAATGCTCGAAGTACTCAACGATTTCCTCTCGGGGAAACTTCTCATTGTGCTGATCGTAGGGCTGGGTAGCTACTTCACCATCCGCTCCCGTTTCGTCCAGTTCCGCCACTTTGGCCACATGTTCGGTGTGTTCAAGGAGTCGCTGCGTGGCCAGGCTGGCCAGCTGAGCTCCTTCCAGGCCCTGATGCTGAGCCTGGCCGGCCGTGTGGGCGCCGGTAACATCGCCGGTGTCGGCATTGCCGTGACCCTGGGTGGCCCAGGCGCCGTATTCTGGATGTGGGTCACCGCACTGGTGGGCATGTCCAGCAGCTTCTTCGAATGCACCCTGGCCCAGGTCTACAAGCGCGCCGATGGCGACGGCCTGTACCGTGGCGGCCCGGCCTACTACATCCAGCACGGCCTGAAGCTGAAAAGCATGGCCATCGTGTTCTCGGTCCTGCTGCTGGTCACCTACGGCTTCGCCTTCATCGGCCTGCAGTCGTACACCGTGACCCACTCGCTGCAGAACGCCTTCGCCTTCGACCCCAAGCACACCGGCATCGTCCTCGCCGTGCTGCTGGCCATCACCTTCATCGGCGGCATCAAGCGCATCGCCGCGGTGTCGGACCTGCTGGTACCGGTCAAGACCCTGGCCTACATCGGCGTGACCCTGTACGTGATCGGCACCCAGATCGAACACGTGCCAGCCATGCTGGAAACCATCTTCAAGAGCGCCTTCGGCCTTGACCCGGCGTTTGCCGGCCTGCTCGGCAGCGCCATCGTCATGGGCGTGAAGCGTGGCGTGTTCGCCAACGAAGCAGGCCTGGGTAGCGCGCCGAACGTCGCCGCCGTGGCCGCCGTGAAACACCCGGGTGCCCAGGGCGTGGTCCAGGCCTTCAGCGTGTTCCTCGACACCTTCGTGATCTGCACCTGCACCGCGCTGCTGATCCTGCTGTCGGGCTTCTACACCCCGGGCTTCGAAGGTGACGGTATCGTCCTGACCCAGAACTCGCTGGCCGCCGTGGTTGGTGACTGGGGCCGCGTGTTCGTCAGCGTCGCGCTGTCGCTGTTCGTGTTCACCTGCATCCTCTACAACTACTACCTGGGCGAGAACAGCCTGCAGTTCCTCAGCCGCAATCGCGTGGTACTGATGGTGTTCCGTGGCCTGGTACTGGCGCTGGTGGTATGGGGTTCGCTGCAGGACCTGTCGACCGTGTTCGCCTTTGCCGATATCACCATGACCTGCCTGGCCTTCGTCAACCTGGTGGCTCTGGCCCTGCTGTTCAAGGTCGGCCTGCGGGTAATGCGCGACTACGACGAGCAGCGCAAGGCGGGCGTCGACCAGCCGGTGTTCGACTCGGCCAAGTTCGCCGACCTGGACCTGGACCGCAATGCCTGGCCTGCCAATCCGCAGGCGGAAACAGCCACTGACAAAGCAGTCGGCGAAGTCCAGACGCAGCGCTGATATTCTCCCTTCCAGCCGCCCCGTCCGTGGGCGGCTTACCTTTTCTCCGCTCACCGCTACGGATGCTTCCCATGCGAGCAGTAAACAATCTCCTCGTTCTCTATACCGGGGGCACCATCGGCATGCTCGAAACCCCCGAAGGCCTGGCGCCGGCCGGTGGTTTCGAAGCGCGCATGCGCGAACACTTCGCCCACATGCCCGATGCGCCCCAGGTGCAGTGGACACTGCAGGAACTGAACCCGCTGCTCGACAGCGCCAACATGCAACAGCACAACTGGCTGGCGATGCGCGATGCCATCGTCGCAGCGGTAGAGGTTGCTGGCCATGATGGCGTGCTGGTGCTGCATGGTACCGACAGCCTGGCCTACAGCGCCGCGGCATTGTCGTTCCTGCTGCTGGGCCTGCCGGTGCCGGTGCTGCTGACCGGCTCGATGCTGCCGGCGGGTGCCGCAGACAGCGATGCCTGGGGCAACCTGTGCGGCGCGCTGCGCCAGTTCGAACAAGGGCTGGAAGATGGCGTGCAGCTGTACTTCCATGGCCAGCTGCTGCATGGCTGCCGGGCGTCGAAGCTGCGCAGCGAGGCGTTCGATGCCTTTGTCGCGCTGCCACGTCATCGTGACAGTGAGCGCGCCACGGCGATCCCTGCCGAGCTTGGCTACAAGCACCCGCGCCAGCCGGTCAACCTGGCGGTAGTGCCGGTGTTCCCGGGCCTGCAGGCCGGGCACTTGCAGGCACTGCTGGGCAGTGGCGTGCAGGGGTTGCTGCTGGAGTGCTACGGCAGCGGTACCGGGCCGTCGGATGACCAGGCATTGCTGGATGTGCTGAGCGCAGCGCGCCAGCGCGGTGTGATGCTGGCAGCTATCAGCCAGTGCCCTGAGGGGTCGGTGGTGTTCGATACCTATGCGGCGGGTAACCGCTTGCGCGGGGCCGGGCTGGTCAGTGGTGGGGGCATGACCCGTGAGGCGGCGCTGGCCAAGATGGTTGCGCTGCTGGGGGCCGGGCTGGATGTGGATGCAGCTGAGCAGTGGTTTGCCCTGGATCTGTGTGGGGAGCGGGCCTAGCTTTCACCCATCAGGGCCTATTCGCGGGCAAGCCCGCTCCCACAGGTACAGCACTGCCCTTGAAGGCTGTGAAGTCCTGTGGGAGCGGGCTTGCCCGCGAATGGGCCAGTAAAAAATGGCGGAAGGCAGCGGGAGTCGAACCTGCCCGGGAACGGCTGCCGTCCCCAACCGGGTTTGAAGCCCGGCCGCGCCACCGGGCGCGATTGCCTTCCTTGAACTCAGTGCCTGGCTTGCTGCTGGGCCAGGGCGCTGTCGGCGCGAATGTGACGCTGATCGGCCACCCTCCGGGTCAGACCGATGCGGTCGAAGTATTCCAGTATCTGCACACTGCGCTTGCGACCGATGCCCAACATATCGCGAAACGCGGCAACCTGCACTATCGGTGTTTCACTGGCCTGCCCCAGCAGCAGCTCTGCCATGCGCTGTAGCGTCGCCTCAGGGTAGAACAGGTCGCGCACCACCTGGTGCACCAGGCCCAACCGGGCCAGCTTGCGCAGCAACAGGCGCACATCGGCTTCGGCACGGTTTTCCTCACTCGCCAGCGTCCTGACCCAGGGCGGATCGTATTGCCCCGCCAGCAACTTCGGTTGCAGACTCGCCCATAGCGCGCTGTCGGCTTCACTCAACTGCACCTTGTGATCGGGCAGGTGCAGCCAAGGCCCGCTGCTGGCAATGGCACGGTCATCGAGCAACTCATCCAGCAGGCTGACAAAAGCGGGCCGCTCCAGCGGCAAGGCAGCAAAGCGGCGCAGGCGGTCGCGGTCCGGGCCGAGCTGGTCAGGCTCCTGCTCATGGAACCGCGCCAACTGCTCCAGCACCAGGCGCTTGAGCGCCTGCCACTGGGCACGGGCAAACAACAGTTGGCCCTGCCGTGTTGCCACCACCAGCACATCTTCCGGCAACTGCCAGGTTTCGCGCAGGCGATTGAACTGCCGCTCCAGGCGCTGCGGGTCGACACCCCCGGGTGCGCTGGCGAGCAGCGCCGGCAGGGCCTGCTCCAGGTCCTCGGTATCACGCAGCACCTGCAACTGGCGCAGGCGCTCATCGCTGCGCCGCTGACGGCTTGGCGCAAACGGGTCGAGCACCTTGCCGCCCCCCAAGGTGCGCTGGGCACGCTGGTCGCGCAGCACCAGGCGGTCGCCGTGTACCGCCTGCAGCGGTGCGTTGAGCAGCAACTGGGCGAACATGCGCTGGCCCGCCGTCAGGGTTTCTCCTTCGAGCAAGGCCACCCGGGCCGTTACGTCCTGGGTGCCGAGGTGCACGTGCACGGCGCTGAAATGTTCGAAAGTCCGGGTCTCGCCCGGCAACAGTTTCAGTTCGATATCCACCCGCACGCTGGGGGCATGCAGCCACTCGGCCACCAGCCAGTCACCCCGATGCACCTGTTCCGCCGCCAGGCGTTCGGCAGCGATGTTCAGCGCCACACGCTGGCCCGCCTCGGCCACCAGGGCGGCCTGGTTCTGCGCATGCAGGCCACGCACCCGTACCGGTTTGCCGGCCTTGCCCAGCAACAAGGTGTCGCCGGCACTGACCCGCCCGGCCAGCGCCGTGCCCGTGACCACCACACCCGCCCCGGTAACGGCGAAAGCACGGTCGACGGCCAGGCGGAAACCGCCGCGCACGCTGCGCTGGCGCACGCGCTGCTCCGCCGCCAGCAACGCCTGGCGCAGGGCATCGATACCCTCGCCGGTCACACTCGACAACGGAAACTGCCGTGCACCGGCATAAGGGCCCGGCGCCAGCAATTCGCTGACTTGTGCCTGCACTTCGGCCAGGCGTGCCGGCTCTACCCGGTCGCATTTGCTGATTGCCACCAGGGCCTGGGGAATGCCGAGCAGCTCGATGATTGCCAGGTGCTCGCGGGTTTGTGGCATCACCCCGTCGTCGGCCGCCACCACCAGCAGCACCAGGTCGATGCCGTGGGCGCCGGCCAGCATGTTGTGGATAAAGCGCTCATGGCCCGGTACGTCGATGAAGCCGGTCAGTGCCGCCCCCTCGGTCAACGCCGCATAGCGGTAGCCCAGGTCGATGGTCATGCCACGGGCGCGCTCCTCCTGGCGCTGGTCGCCGGCCTGGCCGGTCAGGGCCTGGAGCAGTGCGGTCTTGCCGTGGTCGATATGGCCGGCGGTACCAACGATCACTGTACCGGCCCCAACTGCAGGGCGGGCAACTGCGCCAGCCACTGGGCTTCGTCATCCAGCTGGCGCAGGTCCAGCCACAGGGCGTCGTCGGCGATGCGGCCGAGCACCGGCACCGGCAGGTCTCGCAAGGCCCGCTCCAGCACATGCAGGCTGCGCCCGCGCAACTTCTTCGACACCTGCGGGCGCAGGCACAACGCCGCGCTCGGCAGGCGGGCGACCGGTTGGCTGCCACTGCCGATCATGCCCAACGCCGGCTCCACACTGACCGCCCATTGCTCGCCGAGGCGGGCCTTGAGCTCAGGGGCCAGGCGCTCGGCCTGGGCCTGGATTTCGGCCTGACTGCGGGTCAGCAGACGCAGGCTGGGCAGGCGCTCGGCCAGGCGGTCGGGGTTGCGGTACAGCGCCAGCACCGCTTCGAGTGCGGCGAGGGTGATCTTGTCGACCCGCAGCGCACGCTTGAGCGGGTTCTTCTTGATCCTGGCGATCAGGTCCTTGCGCCCGACGATGATCCCGGCTTGCGGCCCGCCCAGCAGTTTGTCGCCACTGAAGGTGACGATATCGGCGCCGTCAGCCAGGGCCTGGCGCACGGTCGGCTCGGCGGGCAGGCCCCAGCGGGTGAGGTCAAGCAGGCTACCGCTGCCAAGGTCCTCAAGCAGCGGTAAGTCATGTTGGTGGGCGATGCGCGCCAGCTCGGCGGTGGGCACCTGGGTAGTGAAACCCTGGATACTGTAGTTGCTGCAATGCACGCGCATCAGCAGGCCGGTGCGTGGGCCGATGGCGGCCTCGTAGTCGCGGGCGTGGGTGCGGTTGGTGGTGCCGACTTCGTGCAGCTTCACGCCAGCGCGGGCCATGATGTCGGGAATGCGGAAGGCACCGCCGATCTCGATCAGTTCACCGCGGGAGATGATGCCCTCCTTGCGCGCACCCAGGCTGTTGAGCGCCAGCAGCACGGCGGCAGCGTTGTTGTTGACCACGGTGACGGCTTCGGCGCCGGTCAGCTCGCGGATCAGGCCTTCGATCAGGTCGTCACGGTCGCCACGCTTGCCGGTGGCCAGGTCGAATTCCAGGTTGAGCGGGTAGCGGGCGGCGGTCTGCATGGCCTCGATGGCCTCCTCTGGCAACAGGGCGCGGCCAAGGTTGGTGTGCAGGACGGTGCCGGTGAGGTTGAACACGCGGCGGACCTGGCTGCGTTGCTGGGTGGCCAGGCGTTCGCCGGTGCGGCCCAGCAGGACTTCAGCGGCCAGTTCGGCGGCGCTGAGTTGGCCGGTACGGGCGGGGTCGCGCAGGTCGTCGAGCAGTTGGCGCAAGGTGGCAAGGACCGCGTCGCGGCCATGGCGGTCGATCAGCGGGAGGCAGGCCGGGTGGCGCAAAAGGGTGTCGATGGAGGGCAGGCGTGGGGTGTCGCTGGCTAGGCTGGAGGACATGCGGTACTACCTTGGACTGATCCGTTGTCTGTACTGGCCTCTTCGCGGGGGAACCCGCTCCCACAAGGCCCGCGCAGCTTTTGAAGCTTGCGCGGTACCTGTGGGGGCGGGTTTACCCGCGAAGAAGGCGACTCGGTCTTACAGTGTAGACACTCACCCACTACCCGGGCGCAAGCATCAGGTTCGGTGCCAACCGATGGAAGCCCTCCTCGTCCAGGCGAATGTCCAGCGCCAGGCTGGCCAGGTCGTCGGCCAGCGGCTCGGCCGCCGCATCGTTTTCCAGGTAGTTCTGCTTCAGGTAGCTTTCGCACGCCGGGCAGCACTCGGCACGCAGCGGCGCCTTGCCCGGCGCATGGCGGTCATCGTCGAGGCTGGTGTAGCGCAGGTCCTTGCTCGACTCGCAGTAGACGCACTTGACCCGCACTACATGCCATTCACAGGCACACAGCGAACAGGCCAGGTAGCGCAGGCCATTGTGCTTGCCACGGTTGCGCACCACCCCGGCCATCGCCGGCGAGCCGCAGGCCGGGCACTGGGCCAGGCTGCCGGCGGGCTTGAGCTCTGGCGCGGGCAGCGCCAGCAACCAACTGGACCAGGCCGCCTGCAAGGCCGCCCCAATGAACGGCACCAGCGCTGCGGGCACTGCATCGTACTGGCCGGCGAGCAAGGCAATGCCCCAGCCCTTGCGCTGATTGTCGTCGCTGCCACGCAGGGCTTGCAGTGCCTCACCCAACGGACCGCTGGTTTGCGCGCTGAAGTGCTCGAGCAAGGCCTGCAACCAGACCAGCCACGGCCCTTCACGCACCAGGCTATCCGCCGCCAGCGGCGGCAAACCATGACTTATGCACAGGCGTTGACGCTCCTCGGCCACAGGCATGCCAGCGGGCGGGTTATCCACAAGCTGCTGCTGTATGCGGCACAAGCGGGCCACCAGCTTCAGGTATTCGCCAAGGGCATTGCCCTCGGCCAGCTGCTCCAGGCGCGCGGCCCGCAGTTCGAACAGGTTGGCGGGGGGCAGGTGCAGAAACGGCGGCATCACCGCCGACGCTTCGATCTGCCCGGGTTCGAGTATCGTGCTCAAGCGCTCATCCTTCTTTTCGTCCGTGATTGCCCGGCGTCTTGTCACCGGTCACTTCGCGGTACCACAACTCATGGTGCTTGCGCGCCCAGGCGCGGCTGACCCAGCCATGCAGCATGGCGCCGATCGAGCCCTTGATCCAGATGCCGGCGTAGATGTGCACGATGATGCTGAGGATCAGCACGAACGCCGCCAGGGCGTGGAGCAGCGCGGACAGGCGAATGACCTCGATGCCGAACCAATGGCTGAAGTAGGCGCGCCAGATCACCACACCGCTGACCAGCAGAACCAGCATGCACGCCAGCAGGGTCCAGAACAACAGCTTCTGCCCGGCGTTGTACTTGCCGATCGGCGGCACACCCTCCTCCTTGTTGAGCATCACCCGGTCCACGCGGCGCAGCCACAGGCGGTCGTTGGCGGTGATGAAGTTGGCGCGCCAGAAACGCAGCACCAGGCCGAGGAAGAACACGAACATCGCCACCCCGATGAAGGGGTGCAGGATGCGTGTCCACGGCCCACCGCCGAACAGGTTGCTGAGCCAGAACAGCGCCGGATGGAACAGCGCCAGCCCCGACAGGCCAGCCAGGATGAACAGGATCGCGACGACCCAGTGGTTGCTGCGCTCGTTGGCGTTGTAACGCAGGATGGGTTTGTTGTCGTTCATGGTCGCTGCTCCCCTTGCCCACCGGGCTTGGCCGGATCATAGACATGGACCGACGGGTCCACCTGATGCACGCTTTCATCCGGCGGTGTCGGGCGTTCGTCCTCCTCCACCCGCTGTGGCCCGACCCGCACATAGTGGAAGAACCCGGCCAGCACCGCCGCGCCCATGGCCAGCAGCGCCAGCGGCTTGGTGAAGCCCTTCCACAGCCCCACCAGCGGGCTGATCACCGGCTGATCCGGCAGGCCGGCGTACAGTTTCGGCGTGTCGGCATGGTGCAGCACATACATCACATGGGTGCCACCGACGCCGTCCGGGTCGTACAGCCCGGCGTTGTCATAGCCGCGCGACTTGAGGTCGACGATGCGCTCGGCGGCATGCACTTTCATCTCGTCCTTGCTGCCGAACACGATCGCCCCGGTCGGGCAGGTTTTCACGCAGGCCGGCTCCAGGCCCACGGTCACGCGGTCGGAACACAGGGTGCACTTGTACGCCTTGTGGTCCTTCTGCGAGATGCGCGGGATGTTGAACGGGCAGCCGGTAATGCAGTAGCCGCAACCGATACAGTGGTCCTGGTTGAAGTCGACGATGCCGTTGGCGTGCTTGATGATCGCCCCCGGGCTCGGGCAGGCCTTCAGGCAACCTGGCTCGGCGCAGTGCATGCAGCCGTCCTTGCGAATCAGCCACTCCAGGTTGCCGTCGTCGCGCTCATGCTCGGTGAAGCGCATCAGGGTCCAGGTCTCGGCGGTGAGGTCCTGGGGGTTGTCATAGGTGCCGTGGTTGTGGCCGACCTCGTCACGCAGTTCGTTCCACTCCGAACACGCCACCTGACAGGCCTTGCAGCCGATGCACTTGGTGGTGTCGATCAGCTTGGCGACTTCCTGCTGCTGGCGTACCGAAGGCGGTACGGTGGTGGTGGCCGAGCGGGCGATGATGTCTTGGCTGGCCATCAGAGTTTCTCCACTTTGACGAGGAACGACTTGGACTCTGGCGTCTGGGTATTGCCGTCACCCAGGAAAGGCACCAGGGTGTTGGTCAGGTAGCCATGCCGCGTAGCCCCGGTGAAGCCCCAGTGCAGCGGGATGCCGATCTGGTGCACGGTCTGGTTGTTGACCTTGAGCGGGCGAATCCGCTTGGTCACCACCGCCACCGCCTCGATGTGCCCGCGCTTGCTCGACACCCGCACCCGGTCACCGGCCTTGATACCCTTCTCGTTGGCCAGCACCTCGCCGATTTCGACGAACTGCTCGGGCTGGGCAATGGCGTTGAGGCGGCAATGCTTGCTCCAGAAGTGGAAGTGCTCGGTCAGCCGGTACGTGGTCGCCGCATACGGGAACTCGTCGTGCTTGCCCAGGGTGTCCCACACCGAGTCGAAGACCCGCCCGGCCGGGTTGCTGGTGGCCTTCTTGTTCTGCGGGTGCAGCGGGTTGATGCCAATCGGCGTCTCGAACGGCTCGTAGTGCTCGGGGAACGGGCCTTCGGCCATCTTGTCGATGGCGAAGAACCGCGCCACGCCTTCGGGGTTCATGATGAACGGGTTCATCCCCGCCTCGGGTGGCGAGTCGACCTTGAAGTCGGGCACGTCGGTACCGGTCCAGGCCTTGCCGTTCCACCATACCAGGCGCTTCTTCTCCGGGTCCCAGGGTTTGCCTTGCGGGTCGCTGGAAGCACGGTTGTAGAGGATGCGGCGGTTGGCTGGCCAGGCCCAGGCCCAGTTCTGCACCTGGTGCATGCCGTATGGGTCGCTGTTGTCGCGGCGGGCCATCTGGTTGCCCTGCTCGGTCCAGCTGCCGGCGAAGATCCAGCAGCCGGACGCGGTGCTGCCATCGTCCTTGAGCTGGCCAAAGCCCGCCAGTTGCTGGCCGGCCTTGAGCACTGCGCCAGTCGGGTCGGTGAGGTCGGTCACCGCCCAGCCGTTCATTTCCTTGGCCAGTTCCTCCGGGGATGGCTCTTCAGGGATCTTGTATGGCCAGTTGATGTTCATCAGCGCGTCTGGGTAGGCACCGCCCTCGGCCTGGTAGCGTCGGCGCAGGCGCAGGAACAGCTCGCTCATGATGTGCACGTCGGTGCGGGTCTCACCCGGGCCGTCGGCGCCCTTCCAGTGCCACTGCAGCCAGCGGCTGCTGTTGACCAGCGAGCCGTCTTCCTCGGCGAAGCAGGTGGTGGGCAGGCGGATCACTTCGGTCTGGATGTTGGCCGTGTCGACATCGTTGAACGGCCCGACGTTGCGCCAGAACTCCGAGGTCTCGGTGGCCAGCGGGTCCATGATCACCAGCCACTTGAGCTTGCCCAGGGCTGCGGTGACGCGGTTCTTGTCCGGCAGCGCGGCAATCGGGTTGAAGCCCTGGCACATGTAGCCGTTGACCTTGCCCTGGCCCATCATCTCGAACATGCGCAGCACGTCGTAGGCCGGCACGTCGAGCTTGGGCAGCCAGTCGTAGCCCCAGTTGTTTTCTGCCGTAGCGTTGGCGCCATACCAGGCCTTCATCAGGCTGACGTGGAACTTGCCGTAGTTCTGCCAGTACGACAGTTGCCCTGGGCGCAGCGGTTTGGAGGCGCGCTTGTCGATGTAGGCGGCGTAGTCCTGCTCGGCATCGCCAGCCAAGGTCAGGTAACCCGGTAGCGAGTTGGACAGCAGGCCGAGGTCGGTCAGGCCCTGGATGTTGGAGTGCCCGCGCAAGGCGTTGACCCCGCCACCGGGCATGCCGACGTTGCCCAGCAGCAACTGGACCATGGCCGCACTGCGGATGATCTGTGCGCCGATCGAGTGCTGCGTCCAGCCGAGCGCGTAGAGGATCGTCATGGTCTTGCCCGGTACCGAGCAGGTGGCGATCTCTTCCCAGATCTTCAGCATGGCGTCCTGCGGCATGCCACAGGTCATGCTCGCCAGTTCCGGGGTATAGCGGCTGTAGTGCTGCTTCATCAGCTGGAACACGCAGCGCGGGTGCTGCAAGGTCGGGTCGACCTTGGCAAAACCGTCCTCACCCAGTTCATAACCCCAGCCGGACTTGTCGGCATACACACGCTTGGCCTCGTCATAGCCGCTGAACAGGCCATCCTCGAAGCCATAGTTCTCTTTGACGATGAACGACACGTCGGTGTAGTTGCGCACGTACTCGTGCTGGATCCTGTCGTTGCTCAGCAGGTAATTGATCAGCCCGCCCATGAAGGCGATGTCGGTACCGGTACGAATCGGTGCGTAGTAATCCGCCACCGAAGCGGTACGGGTAAACCGCGGGTCGACCACGATCAGCCGCGCCTTGTTGTGCGCCTTGGCCTCGGTCACCCACTTGAAGCCGCACGGATGCGCTTCTGCTGCGTTGCCACCCATCACCAGGACCAGATTCGCGTTGGCGATATCGGACCAGTGGTTGGTCATGGCGCCACGGCCGTACGTCGGGGCAAGACTTGCCACCGTCGGGCCATGTCAGACACGAGCCTGATTATCGAACCCCAGCATGCCTGTTGCGCGGATGACCTTGTGGGTCAGGTAGCCGGCCTCGCTGGAGGCGGCGGAAGCAGCGAGAAAACCGGTGGTTAGCCAGCGGTTGACCGTTTGCCCCTGGGCGTTCTTTTCGATGAAGTTGGCGTCGCGGTCCTGCTTCATCAGGTCGGCGACGCGATCGAGCGCCTCGTCCCAGCTGACTCGCACCCACTCCTGGCTGCCCGGCTTGCGTACCTCGGGGTACTGCAGGCGGCTCGGGCTGTGGATGAAGTCCAGCAGGCCGGCACCTTTCGGGCAGAGGGTGCCGCGGTTGACCGGGTGGTCGGCGTCACCTTCGATATGGATGATGTTCTGTTTGACGTTCTTGCCCGCATCGCCCTGGCTGTACATGATCAGGCCGCAGCCGACCGAGCAGTAGGGGCAGGTGTTACGGGTTTCTTTGGTATGCGCCAGCTTGAAGTGACGCACCTGCTCGGCGAATGCGGGTGTCGGGGCCATGCCCAACGCCGCAAGGCTCGAGCCTCCAAGGCCGACGGCGGCGACCTTGAAGAACTGCCGACGGTTCAGGTCCATCGTGCACTCCTGATCAGGTGGTGGACGCACGGAACATGGCCGGCGCCTCTTGGTAGTCACGGTGGCGGCCAATTGATGGCCGCCAACAGGTAAGACTAGCCAAGAATCGCGAAGGTGCGATGACATGGGTCAGCTGAAGGCGCTGTGTTGCCTGATTCGCGGGTGAACCCGCTCCCACAGGTACTGCACCTGCCCGAATGTGGGAGCGGGCGTGCCCGCGAACACCGGCAACGCCGGTGCCATCCACCACCGGCCGATCAGCAAAGCGGCAGGTTGCGCACCACGTTCAGCGCCGCGCTGCTCTGCGCCACCGGCATGATCTCGATGGTATTGATGTTCACATGCGCCGGCTGCTCGGCAATCCAGGCCACCGTGGCCGCGATGTCCTCGGGCAGAATGGCCTCCACATCCCGATACAGCGCCTGCACGGCATCCAGGTCACCGTTCAGGCGCACCACCGAGAAATCGGTACCCGAGCACAGCCCCGGCTCGATGTTGCTCACTCGCACGCGGGTGCCCGCCAGGTCGGCGCGCAGGTTGAGGCTGAACTGGCGGACGAAGGCCTTGCTGGCGCCATACACGTTACCGCCCGGGTAGGGGTAGGTGCCGGCGATCGAGCCGATGTTGATGATCATGCCGCTGTCGGCTTCCACCATCTGCGGCAGTATCTTGTGGGTGACCATGGCCAGGCCGGTGATGTTGGTGTCGATCATCCGCTGCCAGTTTTCCGCACTGCTGACCTGGGCACGGTCCACGCCCAGCGCCAGCCCGGCATTGTTGACCAGCAGGTCGATCTGCAGCGAAGCATCACGAATCTTCTCGACCGCCGTCTCGAGCGACACCGGGTCGGTGACATCCAGCGCCAGCGCAGTGAAGTTGGCGCCCAGTTCGGCTTCCAGCGCTTGCAGCTTGTCCATGCGCCGGGCGCCACCGATCACGCGGTAGCCTTTGCCGATCAAGGTACGGCAGATGGCGCGGCCAAAGCCCGAGGAGGCGCCGGTTACGAATGCGGTTTTCATCAGTTGTCTCCTATGGAAGGGTCAGGCCAGGTACTTCACGCCCAGGCTGGTGAACAGGCAGAGCATCGAAAACACCAGCGCCTTGCGCACCACTTCGTTGCCCTTGCGCAGGGCCAGCGCGCTGCCCAGGTGGTTACCGAGGATGTTGCAGGCCACCAGCGGCAACGCCAGCAGGTAGACGACCTTGCCGGCAATGACGAAGGCCACCAGGGCGCCGATGTTGGACGCGAAATTGAAGGTTTTGGAGTTGGCCGAGCTGGAGACCAGGTCCATGCGCAGCAGGTAATGGAACGCGATGATGAACATGCTGCCGGTACCGGGGCCGAAGAAGCCGTCATAGAAGCCGATGGCCAGGCAGGTCAGCGGGACCACGGTGAACAGCATGCGCGATGACAGTTCGCGCTCTTCGACCGGGCGGTCCTTGGGGGTGAGGAAGATGAGGATGCCGAGGGGGATCAGCGCCAGGATGATCTTGCCCACGGTTTCCTGGGAGATCGACACGATCAGGTGTGCCCCCAGGTAGGCACCGAGCAACGAGAACGGCACGCCGACCAGCGCCACCTGCCAGACCATCTTGCTGTTGGCCAGGAAGTTGCGAATGGCTGCCAGTGTGCCAAGGGTACTGACCAGTTTTTCCTGACCGAGGGCAACCTGCGGTGGCATGCCGACCAGCAGAAAGCCCGGCACCAGGAACAACCCGCCGCCACCGGCAATGCTGTCTACGAAGCCGGCAACGAAAGCGATAGCCCCAAGCATGAGCACCGCCAGCAACCAGTGTTCCGCCCAGAAAGCGCCCAGAATTTCCATAGCGAAGTCCATCCAGTGGAGTGTCCTGCCAAGCACAACGCAAGTGTGCATGTCCCAATCAGCGCGATGATTGTAATTACAAAAATTGAATCGATGCAATATCGAATTAAATCGACTCAATGACAACGATTACCATCATTACCGCATCTTGGCTTTCATGTTAGGCTGCGCGCAATTGCAGAATCTGGTGTCATTTCCATGTGGGTCCCTCAATACGGCGATCAAACCCAGCCGGTTTACCTGATGATCGCTAATGCCCTTGAACAGGACATCGAAAGTGGTCGGCTTGCAGCAGGCGATCGTTTGCCCACACTCAAAGACCTTGCCGAGGCACTCAATGTAACCCCCGGCACCGTTGGAAGAGCCTACGACGAAGCCGCCAAACGCGGCCTGGTGGTTGGAGAGGTAGGCCGTGGCACATTTGTCAGGCAGTTGCGACAGCGGTTATCCACCCCGTCGGTGCCCACACCCGTTACTGGCGAAAGCAGCCAGATCGATCTCTCGATCATCAAACCCAACGACGCCCACATGAGTGAGTGGCTGGGTGCGGCGATCAGCGAGCTGGCCACTTCTCCGGACCTGGGGCAGGTACTCGACTATGTGACAGAGGGTGGTCACACCTCCCACAAACAAGCAGGGGCAGCCTGGATTCAGCGCTGGCTGCCTGATGCTCGCTGGCAACAGGTTGTACTGACCTCTGGCGCCCAGCATGGACTATTGGTGGCCATCAGCAGCCTGTCGAAGAGCGACGATGTGGTGCTGTGCGAATCGTTCTGCTACCCAGGCATCATCTCCCTGGCCCACAGCATGGGCCGCCGCCTGCGCGGCGTGGCCATGGACGAGCACGGCCTTATTCCGGAGGCATTGCGCGCGGCCTGCCTGGAGCACCGCCCTTCCCTGCTGGTGTGCGTCACCACCCACCAGAACCCGACCAACTCGATCATGCCCCACGCACGGCGCCAGGCCATTGCAGAGATCGCCCGCGAGTTCGACCTGTTCATCGTCGATGACGATATCTACGGTTTTCTCGAACCCGCAGCGGATTACCAGCCACTGACCGCGTATGCGCCCGAACGCTCGGTGTACCTCACCAGCCTGTCCAAGAGCGTGCTGCCGGCGCTGCGCATCGGTTACCTGTACGCGCCACCGCAAACCCTCTCGCGGTTATCGTCGATGGTACGCAGCAGCGTCTGGATGCCGTCACCATTGATGGCGCAACTGGCCAGCAACCTGATCAACAGCGGCATGGCCGACCAGTTGGTGCGGGTACAGCAGGACGAGGCGGCCGCGCGCCAGCAAATGGCCCGGGAGATCCTTGGCAGGTACAAGATCCGCAGCCAGCCCAACAGCTTCCACATCTGGCTGGAGTTGCCGGAGCCGTGGACCAGCGACGAATTCGCCAACCTGGCGCGCAACAACGGCGTCACGGTAGTCAGTGGCAGCCAGTTCCTGCCGGAACGCAGCCACGCAACCTGCGGCGTGCGCATCGCCCTGATGGCGCCCAGCCGCCAGGAACTGGGCTTTGCCCTGACCAAGCTGGTCAGCCTGCTGGACTCGCCGGAGCCGCGGTTGTTCTATTGAAGCGCTGCCTTATTGAACCCGCTCTCACCTAACCCTTTGAATTAGCAGGGACCCTGTGGGAGCGGCTTTAGCCGCGAACACCGGCACAGCCGGTGCCATGCACCGCGCTGGATTCTTCGCGGCTAAAGCCGCTCCCACAGGATAAGCGGATCGCTTGCGAACTCGTTCGCACCAGCACCTGAGCTTATCGGGATCAGCCAAACAGGTGCAGTAGAATGGCACCCACCAAGACCAGGCCCACGCCCACCACCTGAAAGCAGGACAACCGCTCCCGATAGAAGAAGAAGCCCAGTATCGCGGCGATTCCCCCCGACAGCGTGCTGATCACGGTGACAACGGAAATCGAACCATTTAGCGCCCCCCAGGAAAAGGCGGAAAACCCACCCAGGTTGAACAGGCTGGCACCGCACAATGTTGCACACGTTCTTGGCCTGATTACCGACCAGCCCCTCAGCAGCCTGAGCGCTTCGGGCATCAGGAAGATCACCCCAACTGCATACCCTAGCGCCAACATGTTCACAGGGCCGAGCGAGGGCAGCGCATATTTCCCCTGAAGCCAGAAACTGACGCCGTAGAAAGCCGCCGCCAACAGAGCGAAAGCAACCGGCAAACGGCTCATCGACCGCCCCTGCTCACCCGCCCTGTTACCGCTGCTACTGGCCAACAGCACACCAAGGAAACAGGTCAGCAAGCCAAGAAACTGCCAAAGCGACAGTTCATCACCACCTAGCCAGGCCAGCAGCGTAGTAAAGACGCCATACGAGGTCACCAGCGGAGCCACGACTGCCGTCTTGCCGATAGCAAAGGCCTTGGAAAGTGACAGCGCCCCTAACACCGTGCAAAGCGCCGCAACTCCGCCAAGCAGCAATGCGCTAACAGGTGCCGCCAGTATCTTTTCCAGCTGATTGGCCGATATGAAGATGATCAGCCCCATCAGCAACAGACCCAATACCTGCCCAAAAAAGACAGCTCGACGAATGCCAACCGCCCGGGCGTTTACCCCCACTAGAAAATCGGTGACGCCCCACAACAAGGCGGCTATCAAACCCATGATGACGTCCATGTTTCCACTCCCGTTGCCTGCTAGGGACAGATATTAAATTGAGAGGGCAACAATGAGCTGCAGCACCAGCAGTTTCAGAAGCCTCCTACACGGGGTGGCTGCCCATAAAAAAACCCAGGGCAACTGCCCTGGGCTTCTGGTCTTGCTAGACGCCTGATCGCTCCGATCAGAACGGAATATCGTCATCGAAGCTGTCGAAGTCAGCCGCTGGCTGCGGGGCTGGCTGCTGCGGTGCCGGGCGCTGAGGAGCCTGTTGCGGGCGCGGGGCCTGCTGGCGCGGAGCCTGGTTGTACTGTTGCGGCTGGCCGCCACCGTAGTTGCCGCCACCCTGGTTGTACGGGTCACCGCCCTGCTGCTGGCCCTGCGGACGGCCGCCGAGCAGCTGCATGGTGCCGTTGATGTCGACGATGATCTCGGTGGTGTAGCGCTTGATGCCGTCTTTTTCCCACTCGCGGGTCTGCAGCTTGCCTTCGATGTAGCACTGCGAACCCTTGCGCAGGTATTCGCCGGCGATTTCGGCAACCTTGCCGAACAGCGACACACGGTGCCACTCGGTACGCTCGACCTTCTGGCCCGACTGCTTGTCGGTCCACTGCTCGCTGGTAGCCAGGCTCAGGTTGGTCACGGCGTTACCGTTGGGCAGGTAGCGGACTTCGGGATCCTGGCCACAGGTACCAACCAGAATGACTTTGTTAACCCCACGGGCCATAACGTTCTCCTAGGCTTCGCACGCCGAAGAGGCCGGGTTCACCAGGCGCTCGAGGGTCGTACGGTCCAAAATTTTCGTATCCAGTTTGATATAGATGGCGGCTTCTTCCGCCACCACGACGGCGTCGGTCACACCCGGCACGGCCATCAGGCGCTCGGTCAGGCCGGCTTCCCGGACTGCCTCTGGCGTCAGCGGCATGCGCAGGCTGGTCACATAGGGCGGCTCGTTCATGCGCAAGGCAACGACCAACCAGATGGCACACAGTACCGCACAACCGAGGAACACCATGTTCAGCCCGCCGTGCTGGAACAACCAGCCACCGAGGATTCCTCCCAGGGCAGCACCGAGGAACTGGCTGGTGGAGTAAACCCCCATTGCCGTCCCCTTGCCACCTGCAGGCGACACCTTGCTCACCAGCGAAGGCAGCGATGCCTCCAGCAGGTTGAATGCAGTAAAGAATACCACGGTGCCGATCACCAGTCCGCGCAAACCGTCAGCCCACTGCCAGAAGAACACCTCCACCAGCAGCAACACACTGACCGCCCCGGCCAGCACGCGTTTCATCTTGCGCTTTTTCTCGCCGTAGATGATGAACGGGACCATTGCAAAAAATGAGATGAACAATGCGGTCAGGTATACCCACCAGTGCTGCTCCTTCGGCAGACCGCCGCGCTCGACGAAGGCCAGTGGCAGCGCGACGAAGCTGGCCATGAGGATGGCGTGGAGGATGAAGATGCCCGCGTCCAGGCGCAGAAGGTCCGGATGGCGCAGGGTCGGGCCGATGGCCTGGCGCGCCACACCCGACTCACGGTGCTGCAGGATGCTGTGGGTATTGGGCACGACAAAGGCGATCAGCAGGATGCCGACCAGGGCAAGTCCTGCCGTGGCGAGGAACAATCCTGACAAGCCAAAGGCACGAGTCAGCAATGGGCCGACGACCATGGCGACGGCAAACGACAGGCCGATGCTCATGCCGATCATGGCCATGGCCTTGGTCCGGTGCTGCTCGCGGGTGAGGTCGGACAGCAGCGCCATGACCGCAGCGGAAATCGCCCCGGCCCCCTGCAGGATACGCCCGGCGATCACACCCCAGATGGAGTCGGCCTGGGCCGCCAATACACTGCCCAGGGCAAAGATCACCAGCCCCAGGTAAATCACCGGCCGGCGGCCGATACGGTCGGAAATCATCCCGAACGGGATCTGCAAAACGGCCTGGGTCAGGCCATAGGCACCAATGGCCAGGCCAATCAGCGCCGGTGTGGCACCGGCCAGGTCCATGCCGTAGGTGGCCAGCACCGGCAAGACCATGAACATGCCCAGCATACGAAAGGCAAAGACCAGGGCCAGGCCGCCAGCGGCGCGGGTTTCGCCGCCACTCATGCGCTCGTTGTGGGTGTCGTGCATGGATTAACCTCGTGTGAACCGGCGGCGATTCTATCAGTCCGACAGCGTGACGGCATCTACGCGACGCTTTGCCGCGTACTGGCAGGGCGCCGTATACTTCCTTGTTTATGCCCGCCGAGCGAGGCCGCAGTGGACAAGATCCTGATTCGTGGGGCACGCACCCACAACCTGAAGAACATCGACCTGACCCTGCCCCGGGACAAGCTGATCGTGATCACCGGCCTGTCCGGTTCCGGCAAGTCGTCCCTGGCGTTCGACACCCTGTACGCTGAAGGCCAGCGCCGCTATGTCGAATCGCTGTCGGCCTACGCCCGGCAGTTCCTGTCGATGATGGAAAAGCCTGACGTCGACACCATCGAAGGCCTGTCGCCGGCCATTTCCATCGAGCAGAAGTCGACCTCGCACAACCCCCGCTCCACGGTCGGCACCATCACCGAAATCTACGACTACCTGCGCCTGCTGTACGCCCGCGTCGGTACCCCACGCTGCCCGGACCACGATATCCCGCTGGAGGCGCAAACGATCAGCCAGATGGTCGACCTGGTGCTGGAGCGCCCGGAAGGCAGCAAGCTGATGCTGCTGGCGCCAGTGGTGCGCGAGCGCAAGGGCGAGCACCTGGCGGTGTTCGACGAATTGCGTGCCCAAGGCTTTGTGCGTGCCCGGGTCAACGGCAAGCTCTACGAGCTCGACGAACTGCCCAAGCTGGACAAGCAGAAAAAGCACAGCATCGATGTGGTGGTGGACCGCTTCAAGGTCCGCGCCGACCTGCAACAGCGCCTGGCCGAATCGTTCGAGACCGCGCTCAAGCTGGCCGACGGCATCGCC
This sequence comes from Pseudomonas sp. 43(2021), assembly GCF_017490805.1. NCBI lineage: Bacteria > Pseudomonadati > Pseudomonadota > Gammaproteobacteria > Pseudomonadales > Pseudomonadaceae > Pseudomonas > Pseudomonas sp. 43(2021). The sequence goes on along the minus strand of NZ_JAFGYJ010000013.1, from coordinate 39,329 downwards.
CTGGTGGCACCGATGGATGATGAACAAGGCGAAGAGACGATCTTCTCCGCGCGCTTCGCCTGCCCGGTCTGTGGCCATGCCATCAGCGAGCTGGAGCCGAAGCTGTTCTCCTTCAACAACCCCGCCGGCGCCTGCCCGACCTGCGATGGCCTGGGAGTGAAGCAGTTCTTTGACACCAAGCGCCTGGTCAATGCCGAACTCACCTTGGCCGAAGGCGCGATCCGCGGCTGGGACCGGCGTAACGTGTACTACTTCCAGATGCTCGGCTCGCTGGCCGCGCATTACGGCTTCAGCCTGGAGGAGCCGTTCGGCCAGCTGTCGGCCGAGCACCAGAAAGTGATCCTGCAGGGTAGCGGCAAACAGAGTATCGACTTCAAGTACCTCAACGACCGTGGCGACATCGTCAAGCGCTCGCACCCGTTCGAAGGCATCGTGCCGAACCTGGAGCGTCGCTACCGCGAGACCGAGTCGGCCACCGTGCGTGAAGAACTGGCCAAGTTCCTTGGCACCCAGCCCTGCCCGGACTGCCGCGGCACCCGCCTGCGCCGTGAGGCACGGCATGTGTGGGTGGGTGAAAAGACCCTGCCGGCGGTGACCAACCTGCCGATTGGTGAAGCCAGCAACTACTTCGGCGAACTGACCCTGACCGGCCGCCGTGGCGAAATTGCGGCGAAGATCCTCAAGGAAATCTGCGAGCGCCTGCAGTTCCTGGTCAACGTCGGTCTCGACTACCTCACCCTCGACCGCAGTGCCGATACCCTGTCCGGTGGCGAAGCGCAGCGTATCCGCCTGGCCAGCCAGATCGGCGCTGGCCTGGTGGGGGTGATGTACATCCTCGATGAGCCGTCCATCGGCCTTCATCAGCGCGACAACGACCGCCTGCTGGCCACCCTCAACCACCTGCGCGACCTGGGCAACACGGTAATCGTGGTGGAACACGACGAAGACGCCATCCGCCTGGCCGACTATGTGGTGGACATCGGCCCGGGGGCCGGTGTACACGGCGGGCAGATCGTCGCCGAGGGCTCGCCGCAGGAAGTCATGGCCCACCCCGACTCGCTGACCGGCAAGTACCTTTCCGGGCGCAAGAAGATCGTCGTCCCGGCCAAGCGCACGCCGCGCAACAAGAAGCTGCAACTCAAGCTCAAGGGCGCGCGTGGCAACAACCTGCAAAACGTCGACCTGGAAGTCCCGATCGGCCTGCTGACCTGCGTGACCGGTGTATCCGGCTCGGGCAAGTCGACGCTGATCAACAACACCCTGTTCCCACTGGCCGCCACCGCCCTGAATGGTGCAAGCAGCCTTGAAGCGGCGCCGCATGCCAGCATGGATGGCCTGCAGCACCTGGACAAGGTAGTGGATATCGACCAGAGCCCGATCGGCCGCACCCCTCGCTCGAACCCGGCGACCTACACCGGCATCTTCACGCCGATCCGCGAGCTGTTCTCCGGTGTGCCGGAATCACGTTCGCGCGGTTATGGTCCGGGGCGCTTCTCGTTCAACGTCAAGGGTGGCCGTTGCGAGGCCTGCCAGGGCGATGGCCTGATCAAGGTGGAGATGCACTTTTTGCCGGACATCTACGTGCCGTGCGACGTGTGCAAGAGCAAGCGCTACAACCGCGAAACCCTGGAGATCAAGTACAAGGGCAAGAACATCCACGAGGTGCTGGAGATGACCATCGAGGATGCCCGCGAGTTCTTCGATGCAGTGCCGGCGCTGGCGCGCAAGCTGCAGACGCTGATGGATGTGGGGCTGTCGTACATCAAGCTGGGGCAGTCGGCGACCACGCTGTCGGGCGGCGAGGCACAGCGGGTGAAGCTGTCGCGCGAACTGTCCAAGCGTGACACCGGCAAGACCCTGTATATCCTCGACGAGCCGACCACGGGCCTGCACTTTGCCGATATCCAGCAGTTGCTGGACGTGCTGCATCGCCTGCGTGACCACGGCAATACCGTGGTGGTGATCGAGCACAACCTGGATGTGATCAAGACCGCGGACTGGCTGGTGGATCTGGGGCCGGAGGGTGGTTCGAAAGGTGGGCAGATCATTGCCTGCGGTACGCCGGAAGAGCTGAGCGAGATGAAGCAGTCGTATACCGGGCATTATCTGAAACCGCTGCTGGAGCGGGATCGGGCGTGAGGCCTTGGGGGCGCTTTGCGCCCCTGTTGCGACACAAGGCCGCTCCCACAGGAGAAGTGCATTTGCCTGTGGGAGCGGTCTTGTGTCGCGACAGGGCTGCAAAGCAGCCCCCAGCTTTTACATCTGCGATTGCAGGTAGTTTTCCAGGCCGATGGCCTTGATCAGCCCCTGCTGCTTCTCCAGCCAGTAGGTGTGATCTTCTTCGGTGTCAGCCAGTTGGGCACGCAGGATGTCGCGGCTGATGTAGTCCTTGTGCAGTTCGCACAGCTCGATGCCTTTGCATAGCGCGCCGCGCACCTTGTACTCGAGCTTGAGGTCAGCCTCGATCATTTCCGGCACGGTGCTGCCCACTTCCAGGTCGTCCGCGCGCATGTCAGGAGTGCCTTCGAGCATGAGGATGCGACGCATCAGGGCATCGGCGTGCTGCGTCTCTTCTTCCATTTCGTGGTTGATGCGCTCGTAGAGCTTGGACAGGCCCCAGTCTTCGTACATCCGCGAGTGAATGAAGTACTGGTCGCGCGCCGCCAGTTCGCCCTTCAGCAGCGTAACGAGGTAGTTGATTACGTCCGGGTGACCTTGCATCGCCCTGCTTCTCCATGTGAAAACGTCTATGCCACATAGTGTGAACCAGCTTTTGCCAGCGGTCACTGAAAAACGCGCAATCAGAAGCAAAAAATCGGTCAAACAGTAGTGATATTCATTGAAAAACCGCCCAAATGAGGGCGGTTCTTCTTATCACTTCGACTTAAGCGAGATTGACGCCCAGGGCCTTGGCGACCCCTTCGCCGTAGGCCGGATCGGCCTTGAAGAAGTATTGCAGCTGGCGCTGGACCACGTCTTGGCTGACGCCTGCCATGGTGCCGGCAATGTTGTTGATCAGCAGGGCTTTCTGCTCATCGCTCATCAGGCGGAATAGCGCGCCGGCGTGGCTGTAGTAGTCGGTGTCTTCACGGTGATCGTAGCGGTCAGCCGAACCATTCAGGGCCAGTGCAGGCTCGGCATGGCGCGGCGACTGCTTCGGTGCATCGCTGTAGCTGTTGGGCTCATAGTTCGGTGCACTGCCGTAACTGCCAGCAGCCATGGAACCATCACGCTGATAGCTGTTAACCGGGCAGCGTGGTGCGTTCACCGGCAGTTGCTGGTGGTTGGTGCCCACCCGGTAGCGGTGCGCGTCAGCGTAGGCGAATACACGCCCTTGCAGCATGCGGTCTGGCGACAGGCCGACACCCGGCACCATGTTGCTCGGACCAAAGGCAGCCTGCTCGACCTCGGCAAAGTAGTTGAGCGGGTTACGGTTGAGCTCCAGCACGCCCACCTCGATCAACGGGTAGTCCTTCTGCGACCAGGTCTTGGTCACGTCAAAGGGGTTCTCGTCGCGGCTGGCAGCCTCGGCTTCGCTCATCACCTGGATGCATACGGTCCAGCGCGGGTAGTCGCCTCGCTCAATGGCTTCGAACAGGTCGCGCTGCGCGTAGTCCGGGTCAGTACCTGCCAGGCGCGCGGCATCTGCCGGGGCGAGGTTCCTGATACCTTGCTGGGTCTTGAAGTGCCATTTGACCCAAGTGCGCTCACCCTCGGCATTGATCAGGCTGTAAGTGTGACTGCCGAAACCGTGCATGTGGCGGTAGCCGTCCGGAATGCCGCGATCGGAGAACAGAATGGTGACCTGGTGCAACGCCTCGGGGGAGTGCGACCAGAAGTCCCACATCATCTGGGCGTTCTTCAGGTTGGATTGCGGGTGACGCTTCTGGGTGTGGATAAAGTCCGGGAACTTCAGCGGGTCGCGAATGAAGAATACCGGCGTGTTATTGCCGACGATGTCCCAGTTGCCTTCCTCGGTGTAGAACTTAACGGCGAAACCACGCGGGTCGCGCTCGGTATCGGCGGAGCCACGCTCGCCACCAACGGTAGAGAAGCGCAGGAAAGTTTCGGTCTGCTTGCCAACCTGTTCAAACAGCTTGGCACTGGTGTAACCGGTGATATCGCGGGTGACGGTAAAGGTACCGTAGGCGCCCGAGCCCTTGGCGTGCACGCGGCGCTCAGGAATGTTCTCGCGGTTGAAATGGGCAAGCTTCTCGATCAGGTGGAAGTCGTCGAGCAGCAGCGGGCCGCGCGGGCCGGCGGAACGGGAATTCTGGTTGTCGGCTACAGGTGCACCGCTGGCGGTGGTGAGAATCTTGCTCATGGGCTCTCCTTATCGGTCTACAAGCGCCGGCTAATCGGCTTTGGAGAGAGTATTGACGAGCAAGGTTACAAGAACAAATTCATTACATGACTTGTATCAATAGAAATAAACAATGTATGTAGCAACAAAAAACCGGGCACTAGGCCCGGTTCTTTGTAGCAGACAGAACGTCTTACTCAGCAGCTTCTACAGCACCGCCGACCGGACGATCAACCAGCTCGACGTACGCCATAGGGGCGTTGTCGCCAGCGCGGAAACCGCACTTCAGGATGCGCAGGTAGCCGCCCTGACGGGTGGCGTAACGCTTGCCCAGGTCGTTGAACAGCTTGCCAACAGCGGACTTCGAACGGGTACGGTCGAAGGCCAGACGGCGGTTAGCTACGCTGTCTTCCTTGGCCAGGGTGATCAGCGGCTCGGCAACGCGGCGCAGTTCCTTGGCTTTCGGCAGGGTGGTTTTGATCAGCTCGTGCTCGATCAGCGACACTGCCATGTTCTGGAACATAGCCTTGCGGTGAGAGCTGGTACGGCTCAGGTGACGTCCACTTTTACGATGACGCATGATTCATTCCTTACCAAACACTACGTTCGGTGATTACGACGATCAGGCGGTCGCCTTGTCGTCTTTCTTAAGACTTGCAGGCGGCCAGTTGTCGAGGCGCATGCCGAGAGACAGACCACGAGAGGCCAGGACGTCCTTGATTTCAGTCAGGGACTTCTTGCCCAGGTTAGGAGTCTTCAACAGCTCTACTTCGGTACGCTGAATCAGGTCGCCGATGTAGTAGATGTTCTCCGCCTTGAGGCAGTTGGCCGAACGTACAGTCAGTTCCAGGTCGTCAACCGGACGCAGCAGGATCGGATCGATCTCGTCTTCCTGCTCGACTACGACAGGCTCGCTGTCACCTTTGAGGTCGACGAACGCGGCCAGCTGCTGTTGCAGGATGGTCGCAGCGCGGCGGATAGCCTCTTCAGGATCCAGGGTGCCGTTGGTTTCCAGATCAATGACCAGCTTGTCCAGGTTGGTACGCTGTTCAACACGGGCGTTCTCGACCACATAGGCGATACGACGCACCGGGCTGAACGAAGCGTCCAGCTGCAGACGGCCAATGCTACGGCTTTCGTCTTCGTCGGTTTGACGGGAGTCGGCCGGCTCGTAACCACGACCACGAGCTACAGTGAGCTTCATGTTCAGGGCGCCGTTCGACGCCAGGTTCGCGATTACGTGATCGGGGTTGACGATCTCGACATCGTGATCCAGCTGAATATCGGCAGCGGTAACCACCCCCGAACCCTTTTTCGACAAGGTCAGCGTAACTTCGTCACGACCGTGCAGTTTGATAGCCAGGCCTTTCAGGTTCAACAGGATTTCAATTACGTCTTCCTGAACACCTTCGATCGCGGAGTACTCGTGGAGTACGCCGTCGATCTCGGCCTCGACTACTGCACAGCCAGGCATGGAGGACAACAGGATGCGGCGCAGCGCGTTGCCCAGGGTATGGCCGAAGCCACGCTCGAGAGGCTCGAGCGTGATCTTGGCGCGGGTCGGACTGACTACCTGCACATCAATGTGGCGGGGAGTCAGGAACTCATTTACCGAAATCTGCATGGATGCACCTATTTTCTAGCCCTTACTTGGAGTAGAGCTCGACAATCAGGTTCTCGTTGATGTCGGCAGACAGGTCGCTGCGAGCAGGAACGTTCTTGAAAACGCCCGACTTTTTAGCAGCATCCACATCAACCCACTCAACGCGGCCACGCTGGGCGCACAGTTCAAGGGCTTGAACAATGCGCAGCTGGTTCAGCGACTTCTCGCGAACCGCGACCACGTCACCCGGACGAACTTGGTAGGATGGAATGTTTACAGTCTTACCGTTGACGCTGATCGCTTTGTGCGAAACCAGCTGACGGGACTCGGAACGAGTCGAGCCGAAGCCCATACGGTAGACGACGTTATCCAGACGGCACTCGAGCAGTTGCAGCAGGTTTTCACCGGTTGCGCCTTTTTTCGAGGCTGCAGCCTGGTAGTAACCGCGGAACTGACGCTCCAGAACACCGTAGATACGACGAACTTTTTGCTTCTCGCGCAGCTGGGTGCCGTAGTCGGACTGACGGCCACGGCGCTGGCCGTGGATACCTGGGGCTGCTTCGATGTTGCACTTCGATTCCAGAGCGCGAACGCCGCTCTTCAGGAACAGGTCAGTGCCTTCACGACGAGACAGTTTGCATTTTGGACCAATGTAACGTGCCATTTATCTGTCTCCTGATTACACGCGACGCTTCTTCGGCGGACGGCACCCGTTGTGCGGGATTGGCGTCACGTCGGTGATGCTGGCGATCTTGTAGCCGCAGCTGTTCAGTGCACGAACGGCGGACTCACGACCTGGACCTGGACCCTTGACGTTTACGTCGAGGTTCTTCAGACCGTATTCCAGCGCAGCTTGACCAGCACGCTCAGCAGCAATCTGGGCTGCGAACGGGGTGGATTTGCGCGAACCACGGAAACCCGAACCACCGGAGGTCGCCCAGGACAAAGCGTTGCCCTGACGGTCGGTGATGGTCACGATGGTGTTGTTGAAAGAGGCATGGATGTGGGCGATGCCATCAACCACTGTCTTTTTGACTTTCTTACGAGGACGAGCAGCAGGTTTTGCCATGTCTATATTCCTGGGCGATTACTTGCGGATCGGCTTACGCGGGCCCTTACGGGTGCGTGCGTTGGTCTTGGTGCGCTGACCGCGAACCGGCAGACCTTTACGATGACGCAGGCCGCGGTAGCAACCCAGGTCCATCAAGCGCTTGATCTTCATGTTGATGTCACGACGCAGGTCACCTTCGGTGGTGAACTTCGCGACTTCGCCACGCAGGGTTTCGATTTGCTCGTCGCTCAGATCCTTGATCTTAGCGGCTGGGTTTACACCAGCGTCTGCACAGATCTTCTGTGCAGTAGTGCGACCGACACCATAGATGTAGGTCAGCGAGATAACAGCATGCTTGTTATCTGGAATGTTGACGCCTGCAATACGGGCCATTCAGTGGGACTCCAATTGACAGCTACCTACGCCCCGGAAGCCAAGAAATAGGGCGCGAGATAATATCGCTGTAGAAACGAATAATCAACCCAGCAGCACACTAGCTGCTGGGTTTGAAGCGCAGATCACACTCAGCCTTGGCGCTGTTTGTGACGCGGTTCCGCGCTGCAGATCACTCGTACGACGCCTTCGCGACGGATGATCTTGCAGTTACGGCACAGCTTTTTCACCGATGCACGAACTTTCATTACCGACTCCTCGAACCTTAGGGGCGTATCAGCGCAGCAGACCGCTGCCACCGTAGCCTTTCAGGTTGGCTTTCTTCATCAGGGATTCGTACTGGTGCGAAACGAGGTGCGATTGTACTTGGGACATGAAGTCCATCACAACCACTACCACAATCAGCAACGAGGTCCCGCCAAGGTAGAACGGCACATTTGCTGCCACCACCAGGAACTGGGGCAGAAGGCAGACGGCCATCATGTAAAGAGCACCGAACATGGTCAGACGGGTCAGAACGCCATCAATGTAGCGTGCCGACTGCTCACCAGGACGGATACCCGGAATAAAGGCACCGGACTTCTTCAGGTTTTCCGCTACGTCTTTCGGATTGAACATCAGCGCTGTGTAGAAGAAGCAGAAGAAAATGATCCCTGCACTAAACAGCAAAATGTTCAACGGCTGACCAGGAGCGATCGACTGCGAGATGTCCTGCAGCCAGCCCATACCTTCGGACTGACCGAACCAGGCACCCAGCGAAGCCGGGAACAGCAGAATGCTGCTCGCGAAAATGGCCGGGATGACCCCCGCCATGTTCACTTTCAGCGGCAAGTGGCTGGTCTGCGCAGCGAAGACCTTGCGGCCCTGCTGACGCTTGGCGTAGTGAACGGCGATACGACGCTGACCACGCTCAATGAACACCACGAAGCCGATAATCGCTACTGCCAGCAAACCGATAGCGACCAGGGCGAAAATATTGATATCGCCTGTGCGCGCAGACTCGAAAGACTGCCCGATTGCTCTCGGAAGACCGGCAACGATACCTGCGAAGATCAACATCGAGATACCGTTGCCCACACCGCGCTCGGTGATCTGCTCGCCCAGCCACATCATGAACATCGCGCCTGCCACGAAGGTGGAGACGGCGACGACATGGAAGCCCAGACCTACAGAAAACGCCACGCCCTGGTTGGCCAGGCCAATGGACATGCCAATGGCTTGAACCAGTGCCAGGATAACGGTGCCGTAGCGGGTGTACTGGCTGATCTTGCGACGGCCAGCTTCACCTTCCTTCTTCAACTGCTCCAGTTGCGGGCTGACCGCCGTCATCAGCTGCATGATGATCGATGCCGAGATGTACGGCATGATCCCCAGTGCAAAGATGCTCATGCGCTCGAGCGCGCCACCGGAAAACATGTTGAACAAGCTAAGAATGGTCCCCTCATTCTGCCGAAACAGATCCGCCAGACGGTCCGGATTGATGCCAGGAACCGGGATATGCGCACCTATCCGATAGACGATGATCGCCATGAACAGAAAGCGCAGACGAGCCCAGAGTTCCGACATCCCGCCCTTACCGAGCGAAGAGAGAGCACCTTGCTTAGCCATTTATTCCTCGAACTTGCCGCCAGCTGCTTCGATAGCCGCACGCGCACCCTTGGTGGCTGCGATACCCTTGATGGTGACTGCGCGAGTGACTTCGCCAGACAGCATGATTTTCACGCGCTGTACGTTCTGGCCGATCACGTTGGCATCCTTCAGGGATTGCACGGAGATCACGTCGCCTTCCACCTTGGCCAGCTCGGACAGACGCACTTCGGCGCGGTCCATGGCTTTCAGGGAAACGAAGCCGAACTTCGGCAGACGACGGTGCAGCGGCTGTTGACCGCCTTCGAAGCCAGGAGCGATCGAACCACCCGAACGGGAAGTCTGACCTTTGTGGCCACGGCCGCCGGTCTTACCCAGACCGCTACCGATACCACGACCTGGACGATGCTTCTCGCGACGGGAACCCGGCGCTGGACTCAGATCATTGAGTTTCATCGATTAACCCTCGACCTTCAGCATGTAGTAAGCCTTGTTGATCATCCCGCGGTTTTCGGGAGTATCCTGGACTTCTACAGTGTGACCGATGCGACGCAGACCCAGGCCTTTAACGCACAGCTTGTGGTTAGGCAGACGGCCCGAGACGCTCTTGATCAGCGTTACTTTTACGGTTGCCATGATCAGAAGATCTCCTCGACGCTCTTGCCGCGCTTGGCAGCAATGGATTCAGGAGATTGCATGGCTTTCAGACCCTTGAAGGTGGCGTAAACCACGTTCACTGGGTTGGTCGAACCGTAGCACTTGGCCAGAACGTTCTGAACACCAGCAACTTCCAGGACAGCACGCATTGCGCCACCGGCGATGATACCGGTACCTTCCGAGGCAGGCTGCATGTAAACCTTCGAGGCGCCGTGGGCAGCCTTGGTGGCGTACTGCAGGGTGGTGCCCTTCAGGTCAACCTGGATCATGTTGCGGCGAGCAGCTTCCATGGCCTTCTGGATCGCGGCAGGTACTTCGCGCGACTTGCCACGGCCGAAGCCAACACGACCTTTACCATCACCTACCACGGTCAGCGCGGTGAAGGTGAAGATACGGCCGCCTTTTACGGTTTTGGCAACGCGGTTAACTTGAACCAGCTTCTCGATGTAGCCTTCGTCGCGCTTTTGATCGTTATTTGCCATAACTTAGAACTCCAGCCCGCCTTCACGAGCAGCATCAGCCAGCGCTTTGACGCGGCCATGGTACTTGAAGCCGGAACGGTCAAAGGCAACTTGAGATACACCGGCGGCTTTCGCACGCTCAGCTACCAGCTTGCCAACCTTAGTGGCCGCGTCGATGTTGCCAGTGGCGCCATCACGCAGTTCTTTGTCCAAGGTCGAGGCGCTTGCCAGAACCTTGCTGCCGTCGGCCGAAATGACCTGGGCGTAGATGTGCTGCGAGGAGCGGAACACGCACAGGCGCACGACTTCGAGTTCGTGCATCTTGAGACGTGCTTTGCGAGCGCGACGCAGTCGAGTAACTTTTTTGTCGGTCATTTGCTAGGCCCTACTTCTTCTTGGCTTCTTTACGACGGACTACTTCGTCCGCGTAACGCACACCCTTGCCTTTGTAAGGCTCTGGCGGACGGAAGTCGCGGATTTCAGCGGCCACCTGACCCACCAGCTGCTTGTCGATACCCTTGATCAGGATGTCGGTCTGGCTTGGGGTTTCAGCGGTGATACCGGCTGGCAGTTCGTAGTCCACTGGGTGCGAGAAGCCCAGGGCCAGGTTCAGGACGGTGCCCTTGGCCTGTGCCTTGTAACCAACACCGACCAGCTGGAGCTTGCGCTCGAAGCCTTGGCTTACGCCCTGGACCATGTTGTTCACCAGAGCGCGGGTGGTACCGGCCATGGCGCGAGCTTGCTGGTCACCGTTACGAGCGACGAAACGCAGCTCGCCAGACTCTTCGGTAACTTCAACAGACGAGTGAACGTTCAGTTCGAGAGTGCCTTTGGCACCCTTCACCGAAAGCTGCTGGCCGGCGAATTTGACTTCGACACCTGCTGGCAGCTTAACGGGGTTCTTAGCGACGCGAGACATGCCTATCTCCCCTTAGAACACTGTGCACAGAACTTCGCCGCCGACACCGGCAGCGCGCGCAGCGCGATCAGTCATCACACCTTTGTTGGTGGAGACGATAGACACGCCCAGACCGCCACGTACTTTCGGCAGTTCTGCGACGGACTTGTACTGGCGCAGGCCTGGACGGCTGGAGCGCTTCAGTTCCTCGATGACCGGACGGCCTTCGAAGTACTTCAGTTCGATCGACAGGGAAGGCTTGGCCTCACCAGTTACCTGGTAGCCGGCGATGTAACCTTCGTCTTTCAGAACTTTGGCAACCGCGACCTTCAGGGTGGAGGAAGGCATGCTTACGACGGACTTTTCAGCCATCTGGGCATTACGGATGCGAGTTAGCATGTCCGCTAACGGGTCCTGCATACTCATGGGCTAGATGCTCCTGATACAAGAATTATTAGCCTTGCGGCTATCACAACCACCCGAGCGGACAGGGCAAAAAACCCAGGCTCAGGTGAGCCGGTCATTCTAGACACAAGGCAGAAACGAAACAAGCCCCATATAGGGGCTTGTTTGTTGGCGAAGTCACCGGCGGTCGGAAGATTGCTCCCCTTCCGCCGGGATCCTGCCTGCAGCGATTACCAGGAGGCCTTGACCAGACCTGGTACGTCACCGCGCATTGCAGCTTGACGCAGCATGTTACGGCCCAGGCCGAACTTACGGTATACACCGTGAGGACGACCGGTCAGGCGGCAACGGTTGCGCAGACGCGAGGCGCTGGCATCACGTGGCTGCTTCTGCAGGGCGACAACGGCAGCGAAACGCTCTTCAGGAGAGGCGTTCAGGTTGACGATGGTCGCTTTCAGCTCGGCACGCTTTTTGGCGTACTTGGCTACCGTGAGCTGACGCTTCAGCTCGCGGTTTTTCATGCTCTTCTTGGCCATTTTCCTACTCCAATCAGTTGCGGAACGGGAACTTGAAAGCACGCAGCAGAGCGCGGCCTTCGTCGTCCGAACGAGCAGTGGTGGTCAGGGTGATGTCCAAACCGCGCAGAGCATCGATCTTGTCGTAGTCGATTTCCGGGAAGATGATCTGCTCTTTCACACCCATGCTGTAGTTGCCACGGCCATCGAAGGACTTGGCATTCAGGCCGCGGAAGTCGCGAACCCGAGGCAGGGAGATCGCCAGCAGGCGGTCCAGGAATTCGTACATCTTGTCGCGACGCAGGGTCACCTTGACGCCGATCGGCCAGCCTTCACGGACTTTGAAGCCCGCGATGGATTTACGAGCGAAAGTCACGACCGGCTTTTGACCGGTGATCTTTTCCAGGTCGGCAACAGCGTGCTCGATGACTTTCTTGTCGCCGATCGCTTCGCCCAGACCCATGTTCAGGGTGATCTTGGTAACGCGCGGAACTTCCATCACGTTCGACAGCTTAAGTTCTTCCTTAAGCTTAGGAGCGATTTCGTTCCGGTAAATCTCTTTCAGTCGTGCCATGGTCTTCTACCTAGCAGTGTTCAAGCATCAACCGCTTTTTGGGTCGACTTGAAGACACGAATTTTTTTACCGTCTTCTACTTTGAAACCAACGCGGTCAGCCTTGTTGGTTTCGCCGTTGAAGATGGCAACGTTGGAAGCGTGCAGAGGCGCTTCTTTTTCGACGATACCGCCCTGTACGCCCGCCATCGGGTTAGGCTTGGTATGACGCTTGACCAGGTTCACGCCACCAACAACCAGACGGTTATCAGCCAGAACCTTCAGCACCTTACCGCGCTTACCTTTGTCTTTGCCGGCGATCACGATGATCTCGTCGTCACGACGAATCTTTTGCATGTCGGATCTCCTTACAGCACTTCAGGGGCGAGCGAGACGATCTTCATGAACTTCTCGGTACGAAGTTCACGGGTCACTGGCCCGAAGATGCGAGTGCCGATCGGCTCTTGCTTGTTGTTCAGCAGAACAGCAGCGTTGCCGTCGAAACGAATGATGGAACCGTCAGCGCGACGAACACCGTGACGGGTACGCACGACAACAGCAGTCATCACTTGGCCTTTCTTGACCTTACCGCGCGGAATTGCTTCCTTGACGGTTACCTTGATGATGTCACCGATGCCGGCGTAACGGCGGTGCGAACCGCCGAGAACCTTGATGCACATGACGCGACGAGCGCCGCTGTTATCGGCCACATCGAGCATGGATTGAGTCTGAATCATAAAATTTCTCCGACCCTTCGCCCTTAGACTTCAACAGCGCGTTCGAGGACTTCAACCAGTGCCCAGGACTTGGTCTTGGCCAGCGGACGGGTTTCACGGATGGAAACCTTGTCGCCGATCTTGCACTGGTTGGCTTCGTCGTGCGCGTGCAGCTTAGTCGAACGCTTAACGTATTTACCGTAGATCGGGTGCTTGACGCGACGCTCGATCAGAACGGTGATGGTCTTGTCCATTTTGTCGCTGACGACACGGCCAGTCAGCGTACGGACGGTTTTTTCAGCTTCAGCCATGATCACTTACCTGCCTGCTGGTTGAGCACAGTTTTCACGCGAGCGATGTCACGCTTAACTTGCGAGAGCAGGTGCGACTGCCCCAACTGGCCAGTTGCTTTCTGCATACGCAGATTGAACTGGTCGCGCAGCAAGCCGAGCAGTTGCTCATTCAGTTGCTGTGCCGATTTTTCACGAAGTTCATTCGCTTTCATCACATCACCGTCCGCTTAACAAAGGAGGTGGCGAGAGGCAGCTTTGCAGCAGCCAGGGCGAAAGCTTCGCGCGCCAGCTCTTCAGAAACACCCTCGATTTCATACAGGACTTTGCCTGGCTGAATCTGGGCAACCCAGTATTCCACGGAACCCTTACCTTTACCCATACGAACCTCGAGAGGCTTCTTGGAGATCGGCTTGTCCGGGAACACACGGATCCAGATCTTGCCGCCACGTTTTACGTGACGGGTCAGCGCACGACGTGCGGACTCGATCTGGCGAGCGGTGAGGCGACCGCGAGCAACAGCTTTCAGGGCGAATTCGCCGAAGCTGACTTTGCTACCGCGCAGTGCCAGACCACGGTTGTGGCCGGTCATCTGCTTGCGGAATTTTGTACGCTTTGGTTGCAACATTTGGCGTACCCCTTACTTAGCAGCTTTTTTACGAGGCGCTGGTGCTTGTGGTTTCAGCTCTTCTTGGCGACCACCAATTACTTCGCCTTTGAAGATCCAAACCTTCACACCGATCACACCGTAAGTGGTGTGAGCTTCGTAGGTGTTGTAGTCGATATCGGCACGCAGGGTGTGCAGAGGCACACGACCTTCGCGATACCACTCGGTACGAGCAATCTCAGCACCGCCGAGACGACCGCTCACCTGGATCTTGATGCCCTTGGCACCAATACGCATGGCGTTCTGCACGGCGCGCTTCATGGCGCGACGGAACATTACGCGGCGTTCCAGCTGCTGAGCTACGCTCTGCGCAACCAGCATAGCGTCGAGTTCCGGCTTGCGGATCTCTTCGATGTTGATGTGCACAGGCACACCCATCTGCTTGGTCAGGTCCTGACGCAGCTTCTCGACATCTTCACCTTTCTTCCCGATAACGATACCTGGACGAGCGGTGTGGATGGTGATGCGTGCAGTTTGAGCCGGACGATGAATATCGATACGGCTTACGGACGCGCTTTTTAGTTTGTCCTGGAGGTACTCACGCGTTTTCAGATCCTTCAACAGGTAATCTGCGTAAGTAGCACCGTCTGCGTACCAGACGGAGGTGTGCTCCTTGACGATTCCCAGGCGAATGCCAGTGGGATGTACTTTCTGACCCATCTGATCGACTCCGTTACTTGTCCGCAACCTTGACAGTGATATGGCAAGACCGCTTGACGATGCGATCAGCACGGCCTTTGGCACGTGGCATGATGCGCTTCAGCGAACGCCCTTCGTTGACGAAGACGGTGGAGACCTTCAGGTCATCAACGTCTGCGCCTTCGTTGTGTTCGGCGTTGGCTACGGCCGACTCGAGGACTTTCTTCATGATTTCAGCGGCTTTTTTGCTGCTGAAGGCCAACAGGTTGAGCGCTTCGCCCACCTTCTTCCCGCGGATCTGGTCGGCGACCAAGCGGGCTTTCTGGGCGGAGATGCGAGCGCCCGACAACTTAGCGGCTACTTCCATTTCCTTACCCCTTAACGCTTGGCTTTCTTGTCAGCCACGTGCCCGCGGTAGGTGCGGGTACCGGCGAACTCGCCCAGTTTGTGGCCGACCATGTCTTCGTTCACCAGAACTGGGACATGTTGACGACCGTTGTGTACCGCGATGGTCAGACCGACCATTTGTGGCAGGATCATCGAACGGCGCGACCAGGTTTTAACTGGCTTGCGATCGTTCTTCTCCACCGCCACTTCGACCTTCTTCAACAGGTGAAGATCGATAAAAGGACCTTTTTTCAGAGAACGTGGCACTGTCGTATCCCTCTAGTTACTTGCGACGACGGACGATCATGTTGTCGGTACGCTTATTACCACGGGTCTTCGCACCCTTGGTTGGGAAGCCCCATGGCGATACCGGATGACGACCACCGGAGGTACGACCTTCACCACCACCATGTGGGTGGTCAACCGGGTTCATGGCAACACCACGAACGGTTGGGCGAACGCCGCGCCAGCGTTTGGCACCAGCTTTACCCAGCGAACGCAGGCTGTGCTCGGAGTTCGAGACTTCGCCCAGGGTCGCACGGCACTCAGCCAGGACTTTACGCATTTCACCAGAGCGCAGACGCAGGGTCACGTAGACACCTTCGCGAGCGATCAGCTGAGCCGAAGCACCAGCGGAACGAGCGATCTGAGCACCTTTACCCGGCTTCAGTTCGATGCCGTGAATGGTGCTACCTACTGGAATGTTGCGCAGCTGCAGGGAGTTACCGGCCTTGATTGGGGCCAGGGCACCTGCGATCAGCTGGTCGCCAGCGCTCACGCCTTTAGGGGCGATGATGTAGCGACGCTCACCGTCTGCGTAGCACAGCAGGGCGATGTGAGCAGTACGGTTCGGGTCGTATTCGATACGCTCGACAGTGGCTGGGATGCCATCTTTGTCGTTGCGACGGAAGTCGACCAGACGGTAATGCTGCTTGTGACCACCACCAACGTGACGAGTGGTAATGCGGCCATTGTTGTTACGACCACCAGACTTCGATTTTTTCTCGATCAGCGGTGCGTGAGGAGCGCCTTTGTGCAGCTCCTGGTTGACCACCTTGACCACGAAACGGCGGCCAGGGGAAGTCGGTTTGCATTTAACGATTGCCATGATGCACCCCTTCCTTACTCAGCACTGCTGCTGAAATCGAGATCTTGGCCTGGCTGAAGGGAGACGATCGCCTTCTTCCAGTCATTACGCTTGCCCAGACCACGTGCGGTACGCTTGGTTTTACCCAGAACGTTAACAGTCGACACGTTTTCAACTTTTACGTTGAACAGGCCTTCGACAGCTTTCTTGATTTCCAGCTTGGTTGCATCGGTAGCAACCTTGAATACGAACTGGCCTTTTTTCTCAGCCAGAACGGTAGCCTTCTCGGAAACGTGCGGGCCAAGGAGGACTTTGAATACGCGTTCCTGGTTCATCCCAGCAGCTCCTCGAATTTCTTCACGGCCGAGACAGTGATCAACACTTTCTCGTATGCGATCAGACTGACCGGGTCGGAACCTTGTACGTCACGTACATCGACGTGCGGCAGGTTGCGAGCAGCCAGGTACAGGTTCTGATCAACAGCGTCGGAAACGATCAGTACGTCGTTCAGACCCATGCCGTTCAGCTTGTTCAGCAGGTCTTTGGTTTTCGGCGCTTCAACAGCGAAGTCCTGAACCACGACCAGACGGTCGCTACGCACCAGCTCAGCGAGGATGGAGCGCAGGGCTGCGCGGTACATCTTCTTGTTGAGCTTCTGCGAGTGATCTTGAGGGCGAGCTGCGAAGGTTACACCACCGCCACGCCAGATCGGACCACGAGTGGTACCAGCACGAGCACGGCCAGTACCCTTCTGACGCCATGGGCGCTTACCGCCACCAGCCACGTCGGAACGGGTCTTCTGCTGCTTGGTGCCCTGACGGCCGCCGGCCATGTAGGCCACGACTGCTTGGTGTACCAGCGTCTCGTTGAATTCGCCACCGAAAGTCAGTTCGGAAACTTCGATCGCCTGAGCGTCATTTACATTGAGTTGCATGTCAGTTTCCCCTTAACCGCGAGCCTTGACAGCTGGACGTACAACCACGTCGCCGCCAGTAGCGCCTGGAACGGCACCCTTGACCAGCAGCAGGTTGCGTTCAGCGTCTACGCGAACTACTTCCAGGGACTGAACAGTCACGCGCTCGGCGCCCATGTGACCGGACATTTTCTTGCCCTTGAACACACGACCAGGAGTCTGGCACTGGCCGATGGAACCTGGGACACGGTGCGACACGGAGTTACCGTGGGTATTGTCCTGGCCACGGAAGTTCCAGCGCTTGATGGTACCGGCGAAGCCTTTACCTTTGGACTGACCAGTAACGTCTACCAGCTGGCCTGCAGTGAAGAGTTCAGCTTTGATCAGATCGCCAGCCTGGAAATCGCCTTCTTCAAGACGGAACTCCCAGACACCGCGACCAGCGGCAACGTTGGCCTTGGCGAAGTGACCTGCCTGAGCGGCAGTCACACGCGAAGCACGACGCTCGCCGACAGTGACTTGCACTGCACGGTAGCCATCGGTTTCTTCAGTTTTGAACTGGGTGACGCGATTCGGCTCGATCTCGATGACCGTGACCGGAATGGAGACACCTTCTTCGGTGAAAATGCGGGTCATACCGCATTTGCGACCGATTACACCAATAGTCATGTTGTAAACCTCATGAGTGTACGGGGCTTTCACCCGCTATGGCCGCCCATTTCAGAGCGTTACACGACTAGACCGAAGTCTTAGCCGAGGCTGATCTGTACTTCCACACCTGCCGCCAGATCAAGCTTCATCAGCGCATCAACGGTTTTATCCGTTGGCTGGACGATGTCCAGAACACGCTTATGAGTGCGGATCTCGTACTGGTCACGCGCGTCTTTGTTGACGTGCGGGGAAACCAGAACGGTGAAACGCTCTTTGCGGGTAGGCAGTGGAATTGGACCACGCACTTGTGCACCAGTACGTTTCGCGGTTTCCACGATTTCCTGGGTGGATTGGTCGATCAGGCGATGGTCGAAAGCCTTCAACCTGATACGGATTTGCTGATTTTGCATTGGATTTCAGACTCCAGGCTGTTCCCAACGGACGCACTACGCCCGCTAAAAGGAGGCGTGATTCTATAGACGCCCCCATTTAGTGTCAACCCAATAAAAAAAACCCCCGCTGAGCGGGGGTTTTTTCAATCGGTCGAGTGATTACTCGATGATTTTGGCTACGACGCCGGCGCCGACGGTACGACCGCCTTCACGGATAGCGAAGCGCAGACCGTCTTCCATTGCGATGGTCTTGATCAGGGTGACAGTCATCTGAATGTTGTCACCTGGCATTACCATTTCAACGCCTTCCGGCAGTTCGCAGTTACCGGTCACGTCAGTGGTACGGAAGTAGAACTGAGGACGGTAGCCTTTGAAGAACGGAGTGTGACGACCGCCTTCTTCCTTCGACAGAACGTAGACTTCTGCGGTGAACTTGGTGTGCGGCTTGACCGAACCTGGCTTGACCAGAACCTGGCCACGCTCAACGTCGTCACGCTTGGTACCACGCAGCAGAACGCCGCAGTTCTCGCCAGCACGGCCTTCATCCAGCAGCTTGCGGAACATTTCGACACCGGTGCAGGTGGTGGTCGAAGTTTCACGCAGACCAACGATTTCCAGCGGATCCTGAACGCGGACGATACCACGCTCGATACGACCGGTAACAACGGTACCACGACCCGAGATCGAGAATACGTCTTCGATCGGCATCAGGAACGGCTGGTCAACGGCACGAACTGGCTCAGGGATGTAGGCATCCAGAGTTTCTACCAGCTTCTTGACAGCGGTAGTACCCATTTCGTTGTCGTCTTTGCCTTCCAGGGCCATACGAGCCGAACCGATGATGATCGGGGTGTCGTCGCCTGGGAAGTCGTAGGTGGACAGCAGGTCGCGAACTTCCATCTCGACCAGTTCCAGCAGCTCAGCGTCGTCTACCAGGTCAGCCTTGTTCAGGAAGACCACGATGTAAGGAACGCCTACCTGACGGGACAGCAGGATGTGCTCACGGGTTTGTGGCATCGGACCATCGGCGGCCGAGCAAACCAGGATCGCGCCGTCCATCTGGGCAGCACCGGTGATCATGTTCTTCACGTAGTCAGCGTGACCTGGGCAGTCAACGTGAGCGTAGTGACGAATGTTCGAGTTGTACTCGACGTGAGCGGTGTTGATGGTGATACCGCGCGCTTTTTCTTCCGGAGCCGAGTCGATCTTGTCGAACTCAACGACTGCCGAACCGAAAACTTCGGAGCAGACGCGAGTCAGAGCTGCGGTCAGAGTGGTCTTACCGTGGTCAACGTGGCCGATGGTGCCGACGTTAACGTGGGGAAGGGAACGATCAAATTTTTCTTTAGCCACGACAGTGAACCTCTTGCCTAAAGGGGATTAGCCTTGTTTTTTAACGAGTGCTTCGACGATGTTCGACGGAGCTTCGGCGTATTTGGAGAATTCCATGGAGTAGCTTGCGCGACCCTGAGACATGGAACGAACGTCGGTTGCGTAACCGAACATCTCTCCGAGCGGAACTTCAGCGCGGACGACACGGCCAGAGACCGACTCATCCATACCCTGGACCAGACCACGACGACGGTTCAGGTCACCCATCACGTCACCCAGGTAGTCTTCCGGGGTTACAACTTCGACCTTCATGATCGGCTCGAGAACCACGCCACCGCCCTTCTGGGCCAGTTGCTTGGTTGCCATCGAAGCGGCGATCTTGAACGCCATTTCGTTGGAGTCGACGTCGTGGTACGAACCATCGAATACCGCGGCCTTCAGGCCGATCAGAGGATAACCGGCAACAACGCCGTTTTTCATCTGCTCTTCGATACCCTTCTGGATCGCAGGGATGTATTCCTTAGGAATTACACCACCAACGACTTCGTTGGAGAACACCAGACCTTCGGTGATGTTGCCCTTGTCGTCCTGCTCTGGCTCCGAGAAACGGATCCAGCAGTGACCGAACTGACCACGACCGCCCGACTGGCGAACGAACTTGCCTTCGATCTCGACACCGGACTTGGTGATCTTCTCGCGGTACGAAACCTGCGGCTTGCCGATGTTGGCCTCAACGTTGAATTCACGCTTCATGCGGTCAACGATGATGTCCAGGTGCAGCTCACCCATACCGGAGATGATGGTCTGGCCAGTCTCTTCGTCGGTCTTGACGCGGAACGACGGGTCTTCCTGAGCCAGTTTGCCCAGAGCGATACCCATCTTTTCCTGGTCCTGCTTGGTCTTCGGCTCGACAGACAGCGAAATCACTGGCTCCGGGAAGTCCATGCGCTCAAGGATGATTGGCTTGTCAGCGTCGCACAGGGTTTCACCAGTGGTAACGTCCTTCATGCCGATCAGGGCCGCGATGTCGCCAGCGCGCACTTCCTTGATCTCTTCACGCTGGTTGGCGTGCATCTGCACCATACGACCAACGCGCTCTTTCTTGCCTTTGACCGAGTTGATGACCGAGTCACCAGAGGTCAGAACGCCCGAGTAAACGCGAACGAAGGTCAGGGTACCTACGAACGGGTCGGTAGCGATCTTGAACGCCAAGGCCGAGAACGGCTCTGCGTCGTCAGCGTGACGCTCGTCCTGCTGCGCTTCGGTGATTTCATCCTTCGGCACTTCGGCCAGATCAGGGTGGATACCCTTGATCGCAGGAATCTCGGTCGGAGCAGGCAGGAAGTCGATAACGGCGTCGAGAACCAGGGGAACGCCCTTGTTCTTGAACGACGAACCGCAGACAGCCGGAACGATCTCGCTGGCCAGGGTACGCGCGCGCAGACCGGCCTTGATGTCTTCGACGGACAGGTCACCTTCTTCAAGGTACTTGTTCATCAGCTCTTCGTTGGCTTCGGCGGCAGCTTCAACCATGTTGTTGCGCCATTCGTTAGCCAGGTCGACCATATCCGCAGGAATTTCTTCCTCGCGGTAGGTGGTGCCCTTGTCGTCTTCGTTCCAGTAGATGGCTTTCATCTTGATCAGGTCAACCTGACCCTGGAAGTCGTCTTCTGCACCGATAGCCAGCTGGACCGGAACCGGGGTGTGACCCAGGCGGTTCTTGATCTGGCCGACAACGCGCAGGAAGTTGGCACCAGCACGGTCCATCTTGTTCACGTAGACAACACGTGGAACGCCGTACTTGTTGGCCTGACGCCATACGGTTTCGGACTGCGGCTCAACGCCGGAGGTACCGCAGAACACAACGACCGCGCCGTCGAGTACACGCAGCGAACGCTCTACTTCAATGGTGAAGTCAACGTGGCCGGGGGTATCGATGACGTTTACGCGGTAGTTGTCATACTGACCACGGGAACCTTTCCAGAAGGTGGTAACGGCAGCGGAGGTAATGGTGATACCGCGCTCCTGCTCCTGCACCATCCAGTCGGTGGTCGCGGCGCCGTCGTGCACCTCGCCCATCTTGTGGCTCAGACCTGTGTAGAACAGGATCCGCTCGGTAGTGGTAGTCTTGCCCGCGTCAACGTGGGCGCAGATACCGATGTTACGGTAGCGGTTAATTGCTGTAGTACGAGCCATAAAGCCCTCGCAAAATGATTGATGCTTGAATTAGAAGCGGTAGTGCGAGAACGCTTTGTTGGCCTCGGCCATACGGTGCACGTCTTCACGCTTCTTGACTGCAGCACCCTTGCCTTCAGCAGCATCCAGCAGCTCGCCGGCCAGGCGCAGAGCCATCGACTTCTCGCCGCGCTTGCGGGCGTAGTCTACGAGCCAGCGCATTGCCAGAGCGTTACGACGGGATGGACGAACTTCAACCGGAACCTGGTAAGTGGCACCGCCGACACGACGGGACTTAACTTCGACCAGCGGAGCGATGGCGTCGAGAGCTTTCTCGAAGATTTCCAGGGGGTCGCTGTTCTTGCGGGCTTTGACGGTATCCAGGGCACCGTAAACGATGCGCTCGGCTACAGCCTTCTTGCCGCTTTCCATCACGTGGTTCATGAACTTGGCGAGAATCTGGGATCCGTACTTCGGATCGTCAAGGATCTCACGTTTTGCTGCTACACGACGTCTTGGCATGATAAGCCCTCAAACGGTCTTCAGGTTAGCCCGGGACCAGGTCTTTCGACCCCTGCCCGACCTTACTCTTATCGACTCAAATAAATGGATGTCTGCAAACGACCGATTACTTCGGACGCTTGGTACCGTACTTCGAACGACCCTGGTTACGGCCTTTAACGCCCGAAGTATCCAGAGAGCCGCGAACGGTGTGGTAACGAACACCTGGCAAGTCTTTTACACGGCCGCCACGGATCAGGACGACGCTGTGCTCTTGCAGGTTGTGGCCTTCACCACCGATGTACGAGGAAACCTCGAAACCGTTGGTCAGACGCACACGGCATACTTTACGCAGTGCCGAGTTAGGTTTTTTCGGCGTGGTGGTGTACACGCGGGTGCACACGCCACGACGCTGCGGGCAGTTCTGCAGCGCAGGAACGTCGGACTTCTCGACCGAACGCTTACGCGGCTGACGTACCAGCTGGTTGATAGTTGCCATCTACTAGCTCCACTGATTGTCTTGCGACTCTATTGTCTTGCAAGAAAGCCAAAAATTGGCGAGACGGAGCCTCACCAAATTTAAGGGTACAAAAGTCTAAAGAGGATCTTGCACCCAGTCAAGACGAGGCCCCGGCCCTCCCCGTCCGATCATCGGCAACATTTCATGTCATCGATGACCGTTCGGGGCTTGCCGGGGCCCTGCCCTGTACTTAGTTACCGCTGGAATTCAGCGCTTCGGTCAGTGCGGCTTCCACCTCACTGGCGCTCACACGCAGCGGTTTGTCGGCATCACGGCGACGCTTGCGCTCGCTGTGGTAGGCCAGACCAGTACCGGCCGGGATCAGACGACCCACGACCACGTTCTCTTTCAGGCCGCGCAGGTAGTCGCGCTTGCCGGTTACCGCCGCTTCGGTCAGTACGCGGGTGGTTTCCTGGAAGGAAGCCGCGGAGATGAACGACTCGGTCGACAGCGACGCCTTGGTGATACCCAGCAGCACGCGGGTGAACTTGGAGACGAACTTGTCCTCGGCGGCGAGACGCTCGTTCTCTACCAGTACCTGGGTCAGTTCCATCTGGTCGCCCTTGATGAAGCTGGAATCGCCCGACTCGGAGATCTCGACCTTGCGCAGCATCTGACGCAGGATGGTCTCGATGTGCTTGTCGTTGATCTTAACGCCTTGCAGACGGTAAACGTCCTGGATCTCGTTGACGATGTACTTCGCCAGCGCGCTCACACCCAGCAGACGCAGGATGTCGTGCGGATCGCTCGGGCCGTCGGAGATAACTTCGCCGCGGTTTACCTGTTCGCCTTCGAAGACGTTCAGGTGGCGCCACTTCGGAATCAGCTCTTCGTACGGATCGCTACCGTCGGTCGGGGTGATGACCAGACGACGCTTGCCCTTGGTCTCCTTACCGAACGCGATGGTGCCGCTGACTTCAGCCAGAATCGAGGCTTCTTTCGGACGGCGCGCTTCGAACAGGTCGGCAACGCGCGGCAGACCACCGGTGATGTCACGGGTCTTCGACGTTTCTTGCGGGATACGCGCGATAACGTCACCAACACCGATCTGGGCACCGTCAGCCACACCGACGAGGGCGTTGGCCGGCAGGAAGTACTGGGCAGGTACGTCGGTACCTGGCAGGTACAGGTCCTTGCCAGAAGCGTCGACCATCTTGATCGCCGGACGGATTTCCTTACCAGCGGCAGGGCGATCCTTGACGTCCAGAACTTCAATGTTGGTCAAACCGGTCAATTCGTCGGTCTGACGCTTGATGGTGATGCCTTCTTCCATGCCCACGAAGGTCACGGTACCTTTCAGTTCGGTAACGATCGGGTGGGTGTGCGGGTCCCACTTGGCGACGATGGCGCCAGCTTCGACCTTGTCACCTTCCTTGACCGAAATCACCGCACCGTAAGGCAGCTTGTAGCGCTCACGCTCACGACCGAACTCGTCGGCAATGGCCAACTCGCCCGAACGCGATACGGCAACAAGGTTGCCATCAGCACGCTCTACCTGCTTCAGGTTGTGCAGACGCACCATACCGCCGTTCTTCACCTGGACGCTGTCGGCAGCCGAGGTACGGCTCGCAGCACCACCGATGTGGAACGTACGCATGGTCAGCTGGGTACCCGGCTCACCGATCGACTGGGCAGCGATAACGCCGACAGCTTCACCGATGTTCACCTGGTGACCGCGAGCCAGGTCACGACCGTAGCACTTGGCGCAGATGCCGTAGCGGGTTTCGCAGTTGATCGGCGAACGCACGACCACTTCGTCGATGCTGTTCAGCTCGATGAACTCGACCCACTTCTCGTCAACCAGGGTACCGGCCGGAACGATGACGTCCTCGGTGCCTGGCTTGAACACGTCACGGGCGATGACACGACCCAGTACACGCTCACCCAGCGGCTCTACAACGTCGCCGCCTTCGATGTGCGGGGTCATCAGCAGGCCCTGGTCGGTGCCGCAGTCGATCTCGGTAACCACCAGATCCTGGGCAACGTCTACCAGACGACGAGTCAGGTAACCGGAGTTCGCAGTCTTCAGTGCGGTATCCGCCAGACCCTTACGAGCACCGTGGGTCGAAATGAAGTACTGCAGAACGCTCAGACCTTCACGGAAGTTCGCGGTGATCGGCGTCTCGATGATGGAGCCGTCCGGCTTGGCCATCAGGCCACGCATACCGGCCAGCTGACGGATCTGGGCTGCCGAACCACGCGCACCAGAGTCAGCCATCATGTACATCGAGTTGAAGGACTCTTGCTCGACTTCCTTGCCTTCGCGGTCGATGACCTTCTCTTTCGAGAGGTTGGCCATCATCGCCTTGGACACTTCGTCGTTCGCCTTCGACCACAAGTCGATGACCTTGTTGTACTTCTCGCCCTGGGTTACCAGGCCGGAGGCGTACTGACTCTCGATTTCCTTCACTTCGTCGGTAGCGGTACCGATGATGCGGGCTTTCTCGTCCGGGATAACGAAGTCGTTAACACCGATGGAAACGCCGGAAATGGTCGAGTAAGCGAAACCGGTGTACATCAGCTGGTCAGCGAAGATAACGGTCTCTTTCAGACCAACCACGCGGTAGCACTGGTTGATCAGCTTGGAGATCGCCTTCTTCTTCATCGGCTGGTTGACCACGTCGTACGGCAGGCCTGCCGGTACAACCTGGAACAGCAGCGCACGGCCGACGGTGGTGTCGACGATGCGGGTGTTCTTGACCACGGAACCGTCACGCTCTTTCACGGTTTCGTTGATACGAACCTTGATTTTCGCGTGCAGGGCAGCCTCGCCGGCGCGGAATACGCGGTCGACTTCCTGCAGGTCGGCGAACACGCGACCTTCGCCCTTGGCGTTGATGGCTTCACGGGTCATGTAGTACAGACCCAGTACCACGTCCTGCGACGGAACGATGATTGGCTCACCGTTGGCTGGCGACAGGATGTTGTTGGTCGACATCATCAGCGCACGCGCTTCGAGCTGGGCTTCCAGGGTCAGCGGCACGTGAACGGCCATCTGGTCACCGTCGAAGTCGGCGTTGTACGCGGCACAGACCAGCGGGTGCAGCTGGATAGCCTTACCTTCGATCAGAACCGGTTCAAAGGCCTGGATACCCAGACGGTGCAGGGTCGGTGCACGGTTGAGCAGCACGGGGTGTTCGCGGATCACCTCGGCGAGCACGTCCCACACCTCTGGCAGCTCGCGCTCGACCATCTTCTTGGCAGCCTTGATGGTGGTCGCCAGACCACGCATTTCCAGCTTGCCGAAAATGAACGGCTTGAACAGCTCGAGGGCCATCTTCTTCGGCAGACCGCACTGGTGCAGACGCAGGGTCGGGCCTACGGTAATTACCGAACGGCCGGAGTAGTCCACACGCTTACCGAGCAGGTTCTGACGGAAGCGACCTTGCTTACCTTTGATCATGTCGGCCAGGGACTT
The DNA here is from genome assembly GCF_017490805.1 of Pseudomonas sp. 43(2021). Taxonomy (NCBI): domain Bacteria; kingdom Pseudomonadati; phylum Pseudomonadota; class Gammaproteobacteria; order Pseudomonadales; family Pseudomonadaceae; genus Pseudomonas; species Pseudomonas sp. 43(2021). Next base: position 13,216 of record NZ_JAFGYJ010000013.1, on the reverse strand, counting down.
CAGCGGACGCTTGTTCGAGCCAGTGATGGCGCGACCGCGACGGCCGTTGTCCAGCAGGGCGTCGACCGCTTCCTGCAGCATGCGCTTTTCGTTGCGCACGATGATGTCCGGCGCCGACAGATCCAGCAGGCGCTTCAGACGGTTGTTACGGTTGATCACCCGACGATACAGGTCGTTCAGGTCGGAGGTCGCGAAGCGGCCACCATCCAGCGGAACCAGCGGACGCAGGTCCGGCGGCAGCACTGGCAGGACGGTCAGGACCATCCACTCAGGCAGGTTGCCCGAGCCCTGGAACGCTTCCATCAGCTTCAGGCGCTTGGACAGCTTCTTGATCTTGGTTTCCGAGTTGGTCTGCGGAATTTCTTCGCGCAGGCGACCGATCTCGTGCTCCAGGTCGATAGCATGCAGCAGCTCGCGAACAGCCTCGGCACCCATGCGGGCGTCGAAGTCGTCACCGAACTCTTCCAGCGCTTCGAAGTACTGCTCGTCGTTCAGCAGCTGGCCCTTTTCCAGGGTGGTCATGCCCGGATCGATAACGACGTAGCTCTCGAAGTAGAGCACGCGCTCGATGTCACGCAGGGTCATGTCCATCAGCAGGCCGATACGGGACGGCAGCGATTTCAGGAACCAGATGTGGGCAACCGGCGAGGCCAGCTCGATGTGCGCCATGCGCTCACGACGAACTTTTGCCAGGGCAACTTCAACGCCGCACTTCTCGCAGATCACGCCGCGGTGCTTGAGGCGCTTGTACTTGCCGCACAGGCACTCGTAGTCCTTGACTGGGCCAAAGATCTTGGCGCAGAACAGGCCGTCACGCTCAGGCTTGAACGTACGGTAGTTGATGGTTTCCGGCTTCTTAACTTCACCGAACGACCACGAACGGATCATTTCAGGCGACGCCAGACCGATGCGGATGGCGTCGAACTCTTCGACTTGACCCTGGTTTTTCAGCAAATTCAGTAGGTCTTTCAAGGCCTTTCCTCCTGGCGGAGCAGGGAGCGGGCATTACCTGCCCCACTCCCCTTCGCGTCACGTGTTATTCGGTTTCCAGATCGATATCGATACCGAGCGAACGGATCTCTTTGATCAACACGTTGAAGGACTCGGGCATGCCCGGCTCCATACGGTGATCGCCATCCACGATGTTCTTGTACATCTTGGTACGGCCGTTCACGTCGTCCGACTTCACTGTGAGCATTTCTTGCAGGGTGTATGCCGCGCCGTATGCTTCCAGCGCCCACACTTCCATCTCCCCGAAACGCTGACCACCGAACTGCGCCTTACCACCCAGCGGCTGCTGGGTAACCAGGCTGTAGGAACCAGTGGAACGCGCGTGCATCTTGTCGTCCACCAAGTGGTTCAGCTTGAGCATGTACATGTAACCAACGGTCACAGGACGCTCGAACTTGTTGCCGGTACGGCCATCGAACAGCACCATCTGGCCGCTCTCTGGCAGGTCGGCCAGCTTCAGCATGGCCTTGATCTCGCGCTCCTTGGCACCGTCGAAGACCGGGGTAGCCATTGGCACGCCCTTCTTCAGGTTGTGGGCCAGGGCCAGGATCTCTTCGTCGGTGAACTCGTCCAGGTTTTCCTGGCGACCGCCGATCTCGTTGTAGACCTCGGTCAGGAACACGCGCAGTTCAGCGGCCTTGCGCTGCTCTTCGATCATGCGGTCGATCTTCTCGCCCAAGCCCTTGGCCGCCAGGCCCAGGTGGGTTTCGAGGATCTGACCGACGTTCATACGCGAAGGTACACCCAGCGGGTTCAGTACGACATCGACCGGAGTACCGTTGGCGTCGTGCGGCATGTCTTCGACCGGCATGATTACCGAGACAACACCCTTGTTACCGTGACGACCGGCCATCTTGTCACCCGGCTGGATGCGACGGCGGATTGCCAGGTAGACCTTGACGATCTTCAGTACGCCCGGTGCCAGGTCATCGCCCTGCTGCAGCTTGCGCTTCTTGTCTTCGAACTTGTCGTCCAGCAGACGGCGACGATCGACGATGTACTGCTGAGCCTTTTCCAGCTGCTCGTTCAGTGCATCTTCGGCCATGCGCAGTTTGAACCACTGGCCGTGCTCCAGACCGTCCAGCACTTCGTCAGTGATCACGGTGCCTTTCTTCAGGCCCGCGCCACCGTCGACCACCTGGCCGTTCAGGGCAGAACGCAGACGCTCGAAGGTTGCACCTTCGACGATGCGGAACTCTTCGTTGAGGTCCTTGCGGATCTCGTCCAGCTGCATCTTCTCGATGGCCAGGGCGCGACTGTCGCGCTCGACGCCATCACGGGTGAAGACCTGTACGTCGATGACGGTACCCTTGGTGCCGGTTGGCACGCGCAGGGAGGTGTCCTTAACGTCGCTGGCCTTCTCACCGAAGATTGCGCGCAGCAGTTTTTCTTCCGGAGTCAGCTGGGTTTCGCCTTTTGGCGTTACCTTGCCGACCAGGATGTCGCCAGCGCCGACTTCGGCACCCACGTAGACGATACCGGCTTCGTCCAGCTTGTTCAGTGCGGCTTCACCCACGTTCGGGATGTCCGCAGTGATTTCCTCTGGGCCAAGCTTGGTGTCACGCGCCACACAGGTCAGTTCCTGGATGTGGATGGTGGTGAAGCGGTCTTCCTGGACCACACGCTCGGACAGGCAGATGGAGTCTTCGAAGTTGAAGCCGTTCCACGCCATGAACGCGATGCGCATGTTCTGACCCAGTGCCAGTTCACCCATGTCGGTGGACGGGCCGTCGGCCATGATGTCGCCACGCTGAACCTTGTCACCCTTGCTCACCAGCGGACGCTGGTTGATGCAGGTGTTCTGGTTCGAACGGGTGTACTTGGTCAGGTTGTAGATATCCACACCTGCTTCGCCGGTTTCCACTTCGTCGTCGGCAACGCGAACAACGATACGGCTGGCGTCGACCGAGTCGATCACACCACCGCGGCGAGCAACCACGCAGACACCGGAGTCACGGGCGACGTTGCGCTCCATGCCGGTACCTACCAGCGGCTTGTCGGCGCGCAGGGTCGGTACAGCCTGACGCTGCATGTTCGAACCCATCAATGCACGGTTGGCGTCGTCGTGCTCGAGGAACGGAATCAGCGACGCAGCGACGGAAACAACCTGCTTCGGCGAAACGTCCATCAGGGTGACGTCTTCCGGCGCCTTGACGGTGAATTCGTTCAGGTGACGAACAGCTACCAGCTCATCGATCAGCTGCTTCTTCTCGTTCATCGCGGCCGAAGCCTGGGCGATGACGTGATCCGCTTCTTCAATAGCCGACAGGAACACGATGTCGTCGCTGACCACGCCTTCCTTCACCACGCGGTACGGGCTTTCCAGGAAGCCGTACTGGTTGGTGCGGGCATAGGCTGCCAGGGAGTTGATCAGACCGATGTTCGGACCTTCAGGGGTCTCGATCGGGCACACACGGCCGTAGTGGGTCGGGTGTACGTCACGGACTTCGAAGCCGGCACGCTCACGGGTCAGACCGCCTGGGCCGAGTGCGGAGACGCGGCGCTTGTGGGTGATCTCGGAGAGCGGGTTGTTCTGGTCCATGAACTGGGACAGCTGGCTGGAGCCGAAGAACTCTTTCACCGCCGCCGCAACCGGCTTGGCGTTGATCAGGTCTTGCGGCATCAGGCCTTCGCTTTCCGCCATCGACAGGCGTTCCTTGACCGCGCGCTCGACACGCACCAGGCCAACGCGGAACTGGTTCTCGGCCATCTCGCCGACGCAACGTACGCGACGGTTACCCAGGTGGTCGATGTCGTCGACGATGCCTTTGCCGTTACGGATGTCGACCAGGGTCTTCAGAACCTCGACGATATCTTCCTTGCTCAGCACGCCCGAACCTTCGATCTCGGTACGACCGATACGACGGTTGAACTTCATGCGGCCAACGGCGGACAGGTCGTAACGCTCGGCGCTGAAGAACAGGTTGTTGAACAGGGTCTCGGCAGCATCCTTGGTTGGCGGCTCGCCAGGACGCATCATGCGGTAGATCTCGACCAGGGCTTCCAGCTGGTTGCTGGTGGTGTCGATCTTCAGGGTGTCGGAGATGAACGGACCGCAATCGATGTCGTTGGTGTACAGGGTCTCGATACGGACGACCTGTGCCTTGGCGACCTTGATCAGCAGTTCGGTGGTCATCTCGGTGTTGCATTCGGCCAGGATCTCGCCGGTAGCCGGATGCACGATGGCCTTGGCGGTAGTGCGGCCCAGGACGTATTCCATAGGAACGTCCAGCTGCTTGACGCCGGCCTTCTCGAGCTGGTTGATGTGGCGCGCGGTAATACGGCGGCCCTGCTCGACGATGACTTTACCGGTTTCGTCATGGATATCCATGACCGCAACCTCACCACGCAGACGCTGCGGCACCAGTTCCAGGCTGAGTTTCTCGCCGGAAATGTGGAAGACGTTGGTGGTGTAGAAGGTGTTCAGCACTTCTTCAGTGCTGTAACCCAGCGCACGCAGCAGCACCGAGGCCGGCAGTTTGCGGCGACGGTCGATACGTACGAACACGCAGTCCTTCGGGTCGAACTCGAAGTCCAGCCACGAACCGCGGTAAGGGATGATGCGAGCGGAGTACAGCAGCTTGCCGGAGCTGTGAGTCTTGCCACGGTCGTGGTCGAAGAACACACCAGGCGAACGGTGCAGCTGGGAAACGATCACACGCTCGGTACCGTTGATTACGAAGGTACCGTTCTCAGTCATCAGGGGGATTTCACCCATGTAGACTTCTTGCTCTTTGATGTCCTTGATCGCTTTGTTCGACGATTCCTTGTCGAAGATGATCAGGCGCACCTTGACCCGCAGTGGGACCGCGAAGGTCACGCCACGCAGGACACATTCCTTCACATCGAAGGCGGGTTCGCCCAGGCGATAGCCTACGTACTCCAGGGCAGCATTGCCGGAGTAGCTGATGATCGGAAATACCGATTTGAAGGCCGCGTGCAGGCCGACGTCGCGGAACTGATCCTTGGATGCTCCCGCTTGCAGGAATTCGCGATACGAATCCAGCTGGATGGCCAGGAGGTAAGGCACATCCATGACGTCCGGCAACTTGCTAAAGTCCTTGCGGATACGTTTTTTCTCAGTGTATGAGTAAGCCATCAGCGTTCCCCAGCTTGGTCACCTGCTTGTTTGGCTTCTCCCGGCGGGAGCAGCCAGAAAATCGTGCAAACCCCTTGGTTTGCGCCACCCACATGGGTGTCTTGCAGCTTGTTATCGGGGCCGGCCTGACCGGCCACCAATAACGGAAAAAGGCCGGTGGCATAAGCCACCAGCCATCAGCCCTTCGCTCAACGCTCGGACTGGAGTCGCAAGGTCGAGATTACTTCAGCTCGACTTTAGCGCCAGCTTCTTCCAGCTTCTTCTTCGCGTCTTCAGCGGCTTCTTTCGAAACGCCTTCAGCGATAACCTGAGGAGCGCCGTCGACTTTCTCTTTGGCTTCTTTCAGGCCCAGACCGGTCAGTTCACGAACGGCCTTGATCACGTTTACTTTCTTGTCGCCAGCTTCGGTCAGAACGACGTTGAACTCGGTCTGCTCTTCAGCAGCAGCGGCAGCAACAGCTGGGCCAGCGGCAACAGCGGCAGCAGCGGTAACGCCGAAGGTTTCTTCCATCGCTTTGATCAGTTCAACAATTTCCAGAACAGTTTTCTGGCCGATCGCTTCGATGATTTGTTCGTTAGTCAGAGACATGACTTAAATCCTGTATTGGGGTGACAGCCTACGCAGCCATCAAATTAAACGTATGATTTTGAAAGAGGTGCGCGTGCCTTAGGCAGCAGCAGCTTCTTTCTGGTCGCGCAGAGCTGCCAGGGTACGAGCCAGCTTGCTGGTTGCACCTTGGATCACGCTCATCAGCTGTGCGATAGCCTCGTCGCGAGTTGGCAGGGTTGCCAGCACGTCGATCTGGTTAGCGGCAAGGAACTTGCCGTCAAACGCAGCTGCCTTGATCTCGAACTTGTCCTGACCCTTGGCGAACTCTTTGAACAGACGAGCAGCAGCGCCCGGGTGTTCGTTGGAGAAAGCAATCAGGGTCGGGCCTTTGAACGCGTCGTTGAGGATCGAGAATTCGGTGCCTTCAACAGCGCGCTTCAGCAGGGTGTTACGTACGACACGTACGTAAACGCCAGCTTCGCGGGCCTCTTTACGGAGTCCGGTCATTGCGCCTACAGTCACACCACGGGCATCAGCCACGACAGCGGACAGAGCGACTTTGGCAGCCTCGTTGACTTCAGCGACGATGGCCTTCTTGTCTTCGAGTTTAATTGCCACGGGTTTACTCCTGGTTTCTACCGTTTCATCTGGCCGAAGCCGGATGTCGTTTTGGTGTCTGATTCGGTAACGAATCGGGAGCACCATCTGCGTGGGCTGGTGTTTTAAGGCTTGCGCCGCCTACGGTCTTGGATAGCCCCCGCCAGGCAGGGACCCCAATTTTTGCTGGTGGCGCGACAGGTCGCGCCACCAAGTTCTTACACGTTCAGCGAGCTCTGATCGATGACCAGACCTGGGCCCATGGTGGTGCTCAGGGTAACGCGCTTGACGTAGATACCTTTCGAGGAAGCTGGCTTGATACGCTTCAGATCAGCGATCAGGGCTTCAACGTTTTCCTTCAGCTTGCCAGCTTCGAAGCCGACCTTGCCAACGGAGGTGTGGATGATACCGTTCTTGTCGGTACGGTAGCGAACCTGACCAGCCTTGGCGTTCTTGACGGCGCCGGCTACGTCTGGGGTCACGGTACCAACTTTCGGGTTAGGCATCAGGCCGCGAGGACCCAGAACCTGACCCAGCTGACCTACGACACGCATGGCATCAGGCGATGCGATGACGACGTCATAGTTCAGGTCGCCGCCTTTCATTTCGGCAGCCAGATCGTCCATACCTACGCGGTCAGCGCCGGCAGCCAGAGCGGCTTCAGCAGCTGGGCCCTGGGTGAAGACGGCAACGCGAACGGTCTTGCCAGTGCCGTGTGGCAGCACAGTAGCGCTACGTACGACCTGGTCGGATTTACGCGGGTCAACACCGAGGTTAACGGCGATGTCGTAGGACTCTACGAACTTGGCAGCCGGCAGCGAAGCCAGCAGAGTGGCCGCTTCTTCGAAGTTGTAGGCCTTGCCTGCTTCGATTTTCTCGGCGATTGCCTTTTGGCGTTTGGTCAGCTTAGCCATTACACACCCTCCACGTTCAGGCCCATGCTGCGGGCAGAGCCAGCGATGGTGCGTACAGCAGCGTCCAGGTCAGCGGCAGTCAGGTCAGCCTGTTTGGCTTTCGCGATGTCTTCCAGCTGAGCACGGGTAACGGTACCGACTTTAACGGTGTTCGGACGAGCCGAACCACTGGTCAGGCCAGCAGCCTTCTTCAGCAGAACCGAGGCAGGGGTGCTCTTGGTCTCGAAGGTGAAGCTACGGTCGCTGTAGACAGTGATGATCACAGGAGTCGGCAGACCGGCTTCTTGACCCTGGGTACGGGCGTTGAAGGCCTTGCAGAATTCCATGATGTTCACACCGTGTTGACCCAGTGCTGGACCAACGGGTGGGCTTGGGTTGGCCTGGCCGGCCTTAACTTGCAGCTTGATGTAAGCCTGAATCTTCTTAGCCATGAGCTACTCCAATATCGGGTACGAACGCCTGATGGCTCCCCGGATGACTTGCGTTTTATCCCAGTGACGACAAAACCCCGCAGCACACAGGGCTGCGGGGTATGGGATGCTTTGTCCGCCTAGACCTTTTCGACCTGGCTGAACTCGAGCTCCACCGGAGTAGAGCGACCGAAAATGAGTACCGCCACCTGCAGGCGACTCTTTTCGTAGTTAACCTCTTCGACACTACCATTGAAGTCAGCGAACGGACCGTCAATGACTCGAACCACTTCACCCGGCTCGAACAGCGTCTTCGGCTTCGGCTTGTCGCTACCGTCAGCAACGCGACGCAGGATAGCCTCAGCTTCTTTATCGGTGATCGGCGCAGGCTTGTCTGCAGTACCGCCAATAAAGCCCATCACACGAGGGGTGTCCTTGACCAAGTGCCAAGTCCCTTCGTTCATCTCCATCTGGACCAGTACATAGCCAGGGAAGAATTTACGCTCACTCTTGCGCTTCTGGCCGTTGCGCATTTCGACGACTTCTTCGGTCGGGACCAGGATCTCGCCGAAATCGTCTTCCATGCCAGCCAGCTTGACGCGCTCGATCAGGGAGCGCATTACATGCTTCTCGTAACCCGAGTAAGCATGCACAACATACCAACGCTTAGCCACGGGACACCTTTAGCCAACGATCAAGGAGACCGCCCAGCCGAGCAGGGAATCAAGACCCCACAGCAGCAGTGCCATAACCAGCACGACAGCCACGACAATCAGCGTGGTCTGGGTGGTTTCCTGGCGGGTCGGCCACACGACTTTACGAATCTCGGTACGAGCTTCCTTCGCCAGCGCAAAGAACGACTTGCCCTTCGCAGTCTGCAGAGCTACAAAGCCCGCGACAGCAGCCAGGACGAGAAGTGCGAGGACGCGATACAGGATCGGGGAGGCGGAGTAATACTGATTACCCACTACGCCGACAACCACCAAAGCCACTACAGCCAGCCACTTGAACAGATCAAAACGCGATTCTTGGGCTTCAGTTTTGGGAGTCATCGAGGAGGATCCTGTGAGAAGAAAGCCATCACACCGAGGTGAAATGGCAGGTCAGGAGGGAATCGAACCCCCAACCTACGGTTTTGGAGACCGTCGCTCTGCCAATTGAGCTACTGACCTGTAACGCTGTATCAGGCCGGCCATTATACCGGCCTGATCAAGTAAATCAACTACTTATTCAATAATTTTTGCTACGACGCCGGCGCCGACGGTACGACCGCCTTCACGGATAGCGAAGCGCAGACCGTCTTCCATTGCGATGGTCTTGATCAGGGTGACAGTCATCTGAATGTTGTCACCTGGCATTACCATTTCAACGCCTTCCGGCAGTTCGCAGTTACCGGTCACGTCAGTGGTACGGAAGTAGAACTGAGGACGGTAGCCTTTGAAGAACGGAGTGTGACGACCGCCTTCTTCCTTCGACAGAACGTAGACTTCTGCGGTGAACTTGGTGTGCGGCTTGACCGAACCTGGCTTGACCAGAACCTGGCCACGCTCAACGTCGTCACGCTTGGTACCACGCAGCAGAACGCCGCAGTTCTCGCCAGCACGGCCTTCATCCAGCAGCTTGCGGAACATTTCGACACCGGTGCAGGTGGTGGTCGAAGTTTCACGCAGACCAACGATTTCCAGCGGATCCTGAACGCGGACGATACCACGCTCGATACGACCGGTAACAACGGTACCACGACCCGAGATCGAGAATACGTCTTCGATCGGCATCAGGAACGGCTGGTCAACGGCACGAACTGGCTCAGGGATGTAGGCATCCAGAGTTTCTACCAGCTTCTTGACAGCGGTAGTACCCATTTCGTTGTCGTCTTTGCCTTCCAGGGCCATACGAGCCGAACCGATGATGATCGGGGTGTCGTCGCCTGGGAAGTCGTAGGTGGACAGCAGGTCGCGAACTTCCATCTCGACCAGTTCCAGCAGCTCAGCGTCGTCTACCAGGTCAGCCTTGTTCAGGAAGACCACGATGTAAGGAACGCCTACCTGACGGGACAGCAGGATGTGCTCACGGGTTTGTGGCATCGGACCATCGGCGGCCGAGCAAACCAGGATCGCGCCGTCCATCTGGGCAGCACCGGTGATCATGTTCTTCACGTAGTCAGCGTGACCTGGGCAGTCAACGTGAGCGTAGTGACGAATGTTCGAGTTGTACTCGACGTGAGCGGTGTTGATGGTGATACCGCGCGCTTTTTCTTCCGGAGCCGAGTCGATCTTGTCGAACTCAACGACTGCCGAACCGAAAACTTCGGAGCAGACGCGAGTCAGAGCTGCGGTCAGAGTGGTCTTACCGTGGTCAACGTGGCCGATAGTGCCGACGTTAACGTGGGGAAGGGAACGATCAAACTTTTCCTTAGCCATCGATACAATCCTCCGCAGAAGAAATAGTCTTGCGCTGATAAAACAAAGGCAGATATTTTCATATCTGCCTTGTTTATATGGAGCTCTTGAGCGGACTTGAACCGCTGACCTCACCCTTACCAAGGGTGTGCTCTACCAACTGAGCTACAAGAGCGAAACACTTTGTGCAAAATCCAGCAAACTTGGAGCGGGTAGCGGGAATCGAACCCGCATCATCAGCTTGGAAGGCTGAGGTTCTACCACTAAACTATACCCGCGGAGCTTGCGGCTCTCGCTAAAACTGGTGGAGGGAGAAGGATTCGAACCTTCGAAGCTCTCGCAACGGATTTACAGTCCGTCCCCTTTGACCGCTCGGGAATCCCTCCAGATGTGGCCGGCATTCTATTTGTCTGCCGCCCCAGTGTCAAGCGTTTTTTCAAATTTTTTCAATCAAATCTGAAACTTAGCTGCTTTGACACCGCTTCCAGTTCTGCCACCTGAGTGGTGTTCCCTGTGAAGCGGGCGCCATTCTATCAAGCTATTCGCCAGTTGCAATACCCTGGCAGAAAATAATTTTGTGTTTTAAGTCTTTGAAATCGTTGGAAAGAGTCGCGAGGACGGTTTGGTCCAGCAAACGCTCGCTTTCCGGGGCAACCTTGAGCCAACGACCATCTGCACCAGGCAACTGCCCTACCACCGGCAGCGTGGCGATATCCAGGCTCAACAGGCGCTGACGCAGTGCATCGAGTTGGCCCTGCCCCGTTACACCGCCCACTACCAGACACTCATCCCGGCGCTTGGGTGGCGCCGACACACCCGTTTCACGCAACAGGCGAATCTCTTGCTGACTCCCCTTGTACAGCGACAAGGGTGCGACTTCCTTGACCTTCAGCGGGGCTTCCTGCTGGTGCCACACGTAATAGAAGACGTTGAGCACCAGTAACAGCAGAAACAACCAACGCATAGGCACCTCAATCCAATGGGCAGGCCATGGCCAGGCCTACGAAAACCAGGTCAGGCACGACACGCGCCTGCGGCACGGCCTCCCTTACCAGCGGCGCGTCGCCACCTGTAAGGAATACCGTGAAATCCTCCCCCCACAACGTACGCGCCTGCTCGAGCTGGGTACGCGCAAAACCCTGGAGCATCAACACGCAACCGCGCTCGACGGCCTCGACAGTCGAGCGCCCTGGCGCAAGGCTGGCCAATGCACGCTCGGCGGAGGCATCGTCATAACGGATACGCCGGGTGTGGGTACGCAACTGGCTACGCATCAATGGCATACCCGGGCAGATGTAGCCACCCAGGTGCTCGCCGTCCGCCGCAACGAAATCCGCTTTTGCAGCGGTCCCCAGATCAATCACCAGGCAGGCGCCCTTGGCCAGGTGAAATGCTCCCAGCGCCGCCAACCAACGGTCCATGCCCAGGCGCTGGTAGTCGTCATAGCCATTGCGCACACCTGCCATTTCCTGGGCCGGGTGCGCCACACGGGCCTGCACTGCAAACGCCTGGGCAATCATCGCGCAAAGCGCGTCGTTTTCTTCCTCACTGCGCACACTGACAATGCGGCAGCCGGTAAGACGCACCGAAGCCAGTGCAGCCACTTCGGCCACCAGCGCCTGATCGGAATCGACGATACCACCGCTTTCAATCGCCGCATCAGCAACATGGATTACCCGCCACTTGATGAAGCTGTTACCGCAATCGAGCTCAAGAATCATCACGCAACCTCAAACTGAGCTCACCACCACTGAAGCTCTTTTCCACCCCGTCCACCTCAAGGCGCAAGCCGCCCTGCCCGTCGACGCCAAGAACCACGCCATCAATGCGCGTACTACCCGCAACCAGAGAAACCTTGCAGCCCTGCCAGAGATGCGCCTGCTCCCATTCTTCCTGGAATGCGGCAAAACCGTAGCGACGATGCCGTGCCAATTCGTGTTGCAGCTGCTGACTGAGTAACGCTACCAGCCGGTTACGGTCGATTGTCGCACCCACTTCACGCCGCATCGAGGTCCACACCTGGTCGACCTGATCGTTGGTCTGCATGTTCACATTGATGCCGATACCCAGGACCACATGACAGACATCTGCCGGGTCACCCACCAACTCCAGGAGAATGCCGGTGATCTTCTGCCCCCGAACGAGGACATCGTTGGGCCATTTGAGCCCCACATCCTTTACCCCAAACGCCTGCAGGGTACGCATTACTGCCAACCCCACCACCAGGCTCAAGCCCTCAAGCTGGCGCATGCCACCATCCACACGGAGTACCAGGCTGTAATAGAGGTTTTCGGCAAACGGGCTGACCCACTGCCGACCGCGCCGACCACGGCCAGCGCTCTGGCGCTCGGCCAGGACCAAAAATGGAGCGGTCTGCCCTTCCCCGGCGAGCCGCAGGCCTTCGGCGTTAGTCGAATCGATGGTTTCATGGATGAAAACGGGCCACTGCTCGCCTTCGGCAAACCCGGCGATCGCCTGGGCATCGAGCAAAGCCAGTGGCGCTGCCAGCTGGTAGCCGCGCCCACGAACCTTGTGAATGGTGAGGTTCAGCTCGCTCTCCAGGTGCTGCAGCTGCTTCCAAACGGCGCTGCGACTCACCCCGAGGGCTGCCCCCAGAGCTTCTCCGGAATGGAACCGACCATCCTTGAGGAGATTCAACAACTTCAGCATGCCAGTCTCGACTTGGAATAAGGCAGGCATGATAGCTATGGGCTGTTGGCTTGCATAGGAAAAGGGCCTGCCAGCAGGGCGAAGGGCCCGCGCCGAATCTGTGAGAGCTGCTTTAGCGGCGAAGCAGACGACGCGGAGGATGGCACCGGCTTTGCCGGTGTTCGCGGGTGAACCCGCTCCCACAGGGGGCGCGTATGCCCGGGAGTTTTTGCGCCACAAAGACAAAACCCCTACCTGCAGGCGCAGATAGGGGTTTTGCGAAATGAATCTTGACGATGACCTACTCTCACATGGGGAAACCCCACACTACCATCGGCGATGCATCGTTTCACTACTGAGTTCGGGATGGGATCAGGTGGTTCCAATGCTCTATGGTCGTCAAGAAATTCTGTTGCCAGAATGTCCAGATGGACAGCCCAGCGAATCCGGATATGTGATTTTGTGAAGTTGCGAACTTTCGGTTCTTTCGTCTTCACCACCGCAATCTGCGCTAGCAAATTGCTTGGGTGTTATATGGTCAAGCCTCACGGGCAATTAGTATTGGTTAGCTCAACGCCTCACAGCGC
>NZ_JAFGYJ010000137.1:0-652 GCF_017490805.1 Pseudomonas sp. 43(2021) | reverse complement strand
TCAGGCCTTACACCGCCAGCGCGCGCTCACGCAGCTCGCTGTTGAGGATGCGGTCGTTCTCGCTGTAATCGACCGGGCAGTCGATCACGTGCACGCCCGGGGTCTTGATGCAGTGCTCGAGCAGCGGCAGCAGGCCTTCGGCGCTTTCCACGCGGTGGCCGTTGGCACCGTAGGCTTCGGCGTACTTGACGAAGTCCGGGTTGCCGTAGTCCAGGCCGAAATCGGTGAAGCCCATGTTCGCCTGCTTCCAGCGGATCATGCCGTAGCCGTCGTCACGCAGGATCACCACGGTGATGTGCATCCCCAAGCGTACCGCAGTTTCCAGCTCCTGGCTGTTCATCATGAAGCCGCCGTCACCGCAAACCGAGATCACCGGGCGGTCCGGGTGCACCAGGTGCGCAGCCATGGCCGATGGCAGGCCGGCGCCCATGGTCGCCAGGGCGTTGTCCAGCAGTACGGTGTTCGGCTTGTGCGCCTTGTAGTTACGGGCGAACCAGATCTTGTAGATGCCGTTGTCCAGGGCAACGATGCCTTCGGACGGCAGCACGCGACGGATGTCGGCGACCATGCGCTGCGGGTAGACCGGGAAGCGGTTGTCGTCGGCACCTTCGGCGATCTGTGCTTCGTTGGCTTCACGGATGGCCATCAGGCG
>NZ_JAFGYJ010000136.1:0-655 GCF_017490805.1 Pseudomonas sp. 43(2021) | reverse complement strand
CATCACCATCGCCCCGGAAATCGCTGGCCACGATGCGTTGATTCGCGAGCTGAGCAGCCGTGGCATCCGCATGCAGATCGGCCACACCCTCGGCAGCTACGAGGAAGGCGTCGCCGCGCTGGCTGCCGGTGCCAGCAGTTTCACCCACCTCTACAACGCCATGAGCCCGCTGCATCACCGCGAGCCGGGCATCGTCGGCGCAGCACTGGCCCACGCCAAATACGCCGAGCTGATTCCCGATCTGCTGCACGTACACCCCGGCGCCATTCGCGTGGCCCTGCGTTCGATCCCGTGCCTGTATTGCGTCACCGATTCGACCGCCGCCGCCGGCATGCCCGACGGTGAATACAAGCTTGGCAGCCACACCGTGACCAAATGCCTGGGCGGCGTGCGCCTGCCCGACGGCACGCTGGCCGGCAGCACCCTGACCATGGATCAGGCCCTGCGCAATCTGGTCAAGATCGGTTTGCCGGTCGCCGAAGCCTCGCAGCGTCTGTCGCAATTTCCCGCCGACTACCTTGGCATCACCGAACGCGGGCGCCTTGCCCCCGGCGCCTGGGCCGACTGCGTGCGGCTCGATCGCTCACTCACACTGACCGCCGTCATGGTCGAAGGAGAAGACATTGACTTCAAAAATGCTTGAGGAGGCGCTGTC
>NZ_JAFGYJ010000135.1:0-656 GCF_017490805.1 Pseudomonas sp. 43(2021) | reverse complement strand
ATGGCCTGCTTGGCCAGTGCCAGCCGCGACAGGCCCGGCACGCCAGAGGGATCGGCCATGCTGCCGGAAATGTCGAGGACGATGAGGATGTTCGAATCAATCTCCACTGCGGTAACCGAGCGATCCGAGGCAACGGCTTTCGGCACATCGTCGACGATGTTCACCACAAGCGTGCTGGTGGTGCTGTTGCCCAGCGCATCGGTGGCTTTGTAGGTGAACGTTTCGCTGAGGGTGTTCGGCCCGTCGTTGGCGTTCGGCGCGGTTTTCGGCGCCGAGGTCAGCGTGTAGGTGTAAGTGCCGTCAGCGTTGAGCAGCAGTTGCCCGTAGCTACCGGCGGCGTTGCCGACCAGGGTGTACGTGATCGCGCCGCTGCCACCACTGACCGAACCGACCAGCGTGCCGCTGGCGGTTTCGCCGGTGTTGCCCGGTTCGCTGCCGGTGACTGTGCCGGCGGCGAGATCCTGGCCATCCTTGTTCAGGTCGAGGGCTTTTTCGTAGACCGTGACATCCTGATCCACCGAGGCGACCAGTTTGCTGTCGGCGACATTGATGGTCAGCGTTGTGGTGCTTTCGTCGCCATCGCTGTCACGGATGGTGTAGGTGAACGTGTCGGTCGCGCCCGGCGGGCTCACCGAGTTCGGGTTGCTGTGGTAAAC
>NZ_JAFGYJ010000134.1:0-658 GCF_017490805.1 Pseudomonas sp. 43(2021) | reverse complement strand
GATCGGACATGACCTCGGTCTGCCAGGTTTCCTGGCCTTCCTCGCGCCAGCGGATGCGCACGGCGAGCTTGTCATGGCCGTCGGCAAAGACTTTGCTGGTCACCACCACTTCGCGCCCGGCAATCGATTTGGCGGCGAACTGGCCGCCGTCGAGAGTCGGCATGGTGTTTTCGATGACGATACGTGGCAGCAGCAACGCCTGCGACAGCGGCATGTGCGGGTTGTAACTCAGCTCTGAAGGTCTTTCAGCAGTCATTGAGCATCTCTCCTTAACGCCCCAAGGACGCTCTTGTGCCGGAACAGTATTCGCGACAAAGCGCCGGCCCTGTCATGAACTCACTTAGGTTCCGAGCAACCGGCGCGGGGAAAAGTTCAGATGAAATTAACAAGACAAACCTGCGGATCGAATTTGTCGTGGCCGGGTCAACTCACTTAAGCACGTCCCACGCCATGTGCCATACGGAGGTCACCTGATGAGCATCCCGATCCCGGCGGAAACGCCCGATCCGAACATCGACAAACCCACCCTGCCGGATACCGAACCGCCACCGGTGCCCGAGCAAGAGCCGCCAGGCACCACGCCACCACCGAAAGAAGAGCCACCGAGCACGATGCCGCCGGTGATCGTCTGACCCTTGCCCCCTGATCGTCCCCATGC
>NZ_JAFGYJ010000133.1:0-659 GCF_017490805.1 Pseudomonas sp. 43(2021) | reverse complement strand
ACCGTAACGGTCTGCGTCCGGCGCGCTGGGTCACCACCAAGAATGGTTTCATCACCCTCGCCTCGGAAATCGGCGTGTGGAACTACCAGCCCGAAGACGTGCTCGCCAAGGGTCGCGTCGGCCCTGGCCAGATCTTCGCCGTGGACACCGAAACCGGGCAGATCCTCGATACCGATGCGATCGACAACCGTCTGAAATCCCGTCATCCGTACAAGCAATGGCTGCGCAAGAATGCCCTGCGCATTCAGGCGACCATGGAAGACAACGACCACGGTTCGGCTTTCTACGACGTCGATCAGCTCAAGCAGTACATGAAGATGTATCAGGTCACGTTCGAGGAGCGTGATCAGGTGCTGCGTCCGCTCGGCGAGCAAGGTTACGAAGCCGTGGGCTCGATGGGCGACGACACGCCGATGGCCGTGCTGTCCCAGCGTGTACGCACGCCGTACGACTATTTCCGCCAGCAGTTCGCGCAGGTCACCAATCCGCCGATCGACCCGCTGCGTGAAGCGATCGTGATGTCGCTGGAAATCTGGCTCGGTGCCGAGCGCAACATTTTCCAGGAGTCGCCGGAACACGCCTCGCGCGTGATCCTCAGCTCGCCAGTGATCTCTCCGGCCAAGTGGCGCTCGCTGATGAACCTCGACCGTCCGGGTTTC
>NZ_JAFGYJ010000132.1:0-659 GCF_017490805.1 Pseudomonas sp. 43(2021) | reverse complement strand
GGTAATAAACGGGCAAAAAAAAGCCTTGATATTCAAGGCTAGTTTTTTTGCAGAGCGGCGGGCAGGGGGCGGAAAAACTTAAGTGATATATACACAATTAACGGGTTTTTCCGCCCCGCCAGATCAGGCGATCGGTTGCCACTGACCGACCATATGTTCCAGGTCGCCGGCACCGATCAGGCGCAACTCACCGCTGGAACCCGCGGCACTGGCCAGCAATGTCACTTCACTGGGCAGGCGCACCGGTTTGCGAAAGTGCACGGCGATTTCCAGGTTGGCTTTGGGCAGGTGATCAGAGAGTGCCGCCAGTGTGCGCGCCTTGTTCCAAAGTCCGTGCGCGATCGCGGTGGGAAACCCGAACAGTTTGGCGCTCGGCGCACTCAGGTGAATCGGGTTGTAGTCGCCGGAGACTTTCGCATACTGGCGACCGATATCGGCCGGCGCAGTCCAGCGCGCCACTTCGAGCAAGTCCTGTGACGGCTGCCATTCCTGAGCCAGCGCTTCGCCCTCGTGTTTTACCCCGCGACAGAGCATCCGGCTTTCGGCTTCCCACAGCGGCCCGAGCTGATCGTCGAGGGTGGTCAACAGATCGAACGTCGCGCCCTTGGCATGCGGTTGCAGATTGTGCACACGAACGCTGACTTGCGCGCGACTGATCG
>NZ_JAFGYJ010000131.1:0-660 GCF_017490805.1 Pseudomonas sp. 43(2021) | reverse complement strand
CCACTGCGCCCAGGTCGGCGCCGGCGCCCCGCGCCAGCGCAGCCAGGCGTACATCAAGCTGCCGGCAATGACGAAGCGCACCCCGGCCAGCAACAGCGGCGGCCAGTATTCGACGCCGATGCGGATCACCAGATAGGTCGACCCCCAAATCACGTACAACGCAAAAAACGCAGCGATCAATGGCAGGGAAACACGGCGCAAGGCAGGCATGGGCAGCTCGACAGTCTGATTTCTGTGGACCGGTCATTCTAGAAAGACCGCCGCGCAAAAATAAGTTACAAAACCTGTTTTTCGCGCCGGTACACTTTTGCATGAAAGCAGCTGAGACCGACAAGGTCCTTGTGGGAGCGAGCTTGCTCGCGAAGGCGGTGCATCAGCAGACATCCATCTTGGAGCGTTCCCACGCTCCGCGTGGGAATGCCTCAACGGACGCTCTGCGTTCGGCTGTACAGGGACGCGGAGCGTCCCCGGCTGCATTCCCACGCGGAGCGTGGGAACGATCATTAGGGAAGCAACAATCCGTTCGATAAACGAACACTCAGTCGATTATCGGATTGTTTGGCGAATTTCCCGAGCTTAATCTTCAGTGACTCCGGCGCTGAACCTCGCGCCTTTTTATCACTGGCGATTACTTACAAGAACAGGAGCCCGCTCCATGGC
>NZ_JAFGYJ010000130.1:0-662 GCF_017490805.1 Pseudomonas sp. 43(2021) | reverse complement strand
GCTACTGGCTGATCGGCCTGCACGCGCTGGCGGGGCTGTTCCACCATTACTGGGTGAAGGACAACACCTTGCAGAGGATGTTGATTGCGCGTGCCCGCTCTTGAAGCAAGCATCTTGCGCCGTTCGTCGAAGGGAATGTCCGCCGCAACTCAAGCGCATGGCTGCGGTGGAGCTGAAAATCCGGAACTGCCAGCCCTCGCCGATGCCGAAATAGCATCGACAACGAGGGCAAAGCCATGACTGAAGAAAAAACCAAAGTGCCGGAAGAAGTACCGGATCAAACAACCCCGGCACATTCCACCGAAGAAGAGCGCGAGCGCTTGAAGGACTTTAACAAGGACGGTATCCCGCCGGGCAGTTGCTGATCAGCGGTCACCGTGGCTGCGTCACCAGTTCCCCGCTGATCGCATCCATCATCGCCGGATGCTCCTCAGCGGCGACGCGCAAATCCTCGGTGACCCGCAACTCCGCACCCGTCGGCGAATAGGTGGCTGCCGCCGTGAACGGTGCGGGGTTGGCCGGCACCGGGCGTTTGCCACGGCGCCAGAAGAAAAAGCTGACCATGCTCAAATTGACCACTGCGAAGACCCAGAACAGGCCGTTGGCGCCGAACGAGTTCATCACCGGCGAGATCATCATCGGGCTGATGGCCGAGCCTAGCG
>NZ_JAFGYJ010000129.1:0-665 GCF_017490805.1 Pseudomonas sp. 43(2021) | reverse complement strand
GTATTACAGCGATGCGCAGTATCTGCTGATCATCCGCATCATTCGGATGCTGCGGATTTTCCGCGTGCTCAAGCTCAGCCCGTATCTCAAGCAAGCCAACTATCTGATGTCGGCGCTGCGCGGCAGCAAGCAGAAAATCGTCGTGTTTCTGGTCAGCGTGTGCACGCTGGTGACGGTGTTCGGCACGCTGATGTACGTGATCGAAGGCCCGGAGCATGGTTTCACGAGTATTCCCAAGGGCATCTATTGGGCGATCGTGACCTTGACCACTGTCGGCTTCGGCGACATCGTGCCTAAGACGCCGCTGGGCCAGGTGATTTCCTCGCTGGTGATGATCACCGGTTACTCGATCATCGCCGTGCCCACAGGGATTTTCACCGCAGAGCTGGCCAATGCCATGCGCGGCGAACAGCTGCAACATGACTGCCCGGGCTGTCAGAAAAAGAACCATGAACAGAGCGCAGCGTTCTGTTCGCGCTGCGGCAGTCAGCTGTTCAAGAAAGTGGAATAAGCACAGAGCTTTTTAATCTTTAAGCGACTATGCGAGGCCCGTTATAGTCGCTGGCAAATCGCCTCATTTTTGACACGACACCCCACAGAACAAGGAATGCGCAGTGAAAAAACTCTTTGGCGCCTCACTTCTCGCCGCCGGCTTGGCATTGGCC
>NZ_JAFGYJ010000128.1:0-667 GCF_017490805.1 Pseudomonas sp. 43(2021) | reverse complement strand
GTAGTAACGCTCGCTGAGGTGATACCCCTTGCGCTTTTCCTCCTTGTTGTCTTTTTTCTCGCCTTTGATGATCAGGCTGCCATTCGACAGTTTGATCTCGATGTTCTTTTGATCCATGCCAGGCAGCTCAGCGGTGATCTCGTAGCTTTTGTCTTTCTCGCTGATGTCGACCGCCGGCATGCTTTGGCCGTGCAGCTCGCGACGCCACAAAGGCTCGACGTCAAATAGCCCGCGACCAAAGGGAGAGAGCCCTGAGCCACGGTTGAAGTCTTCGAAAAGATGATCGACTTGCTGACGCAGCTTCTCCAAAGGACGCCAGAGGTCTGCGGCAATCGTATGCTCGGCAGGTTTGTTGGCGGTATCGGTAGCAACTGGCATCTTCTTCACGGAATTGCTCATTTCGGTACTCCTGTTCGAACGAAAGGCGGCCGAAAAACATCCTCTATGCGAGCCGCCAGGACTGAGGAATCTTGCTTACAACGTCAACGTTCCGGACCACAACATCCGGCCAGCGTAAATCGCGGCGGCCCAGATGATGATCAATACACCCGTTTCCGGACCGCTGAGCGGCTGACCCTGACGCGTTTTCAGCGTGCCCAGGTAAATCAACGAGCCAGGCGCGTAGAGCAGAGCGCTGAGCAGCAGGTATTTGGGGCCGGCGGCATAC
>NZ_JAFGYJ010000012.1:0-156796 GCF_017490805.1 Pseudomonas sp. 43(2021) | reverse complement strand
CACCGCGTTGCCTGCTTCGCGGGCATGCCCGCTCCCACAGGATCCCCGCCAGCCGAAGGAATGCGCCATACCTGTGGGAGCGGGTTCACCCGCGAACACCGGCGCAGCCGGTGCCATCCACCGCGTCTCCTGCTTCGCGGGTGAACCCGCTCCCACAGAGACCCCGCCAGCCGAAGGAGTGCGCCATACCTGTAGGAGCGGGTTCACCCGCGAACACCGGCGCAGCCGGTGCCATCCACCGCGTCGCCTGCTTCGCGGGCATGCCCGCTCCCACAGGATCCCCGCCAGCTGAAGGAGTGCGCTGTACCTTTGTGTCTCGAAAGGGCTGCAAAGCAGCCCCGGGATCTGAAGCTTCAGTAATAGGTCCGTGGCTGCTCGTCGGCCTTGTTCAATACCGTCCCGACCAGGTTCACCCTGGCCAGGTGATGCAGGCAATCCTCGATTTCCTTCCTGTTGTTCATACCGTTGGCCACCACCAGCAGCACACAGTCGAACTTGGGTATCACGGTGATCGCATCGTCAGAGCTGAGCAGCGGCGGCAAATCGAAAATGCAGATGCGCGACTCGTAGCGGTTGCGCAGTTCGCTGATCAGGTTGCTCACTTTGGGCGACGACAGCATTTCGGTAGACAACGGCACCGGTACGCGCGTCGGCAACACCACAAACCGAGGCAAGGTCGGGTTGACCAGGCAGTCCTGCAGCTCGGCCTTGTCCGTCAGGAACTCGTTCAGCGCCTGATCCATGGGCAGGCCCAGGGTGCTGCCGACCTTGGGCCGACGCAGGTCAAAGTCCACCAGCAACGCGGTCTTGGTGGTGTGGTGGGCGATGCTCATGGCCAGGTTGACCGCCAGCACCGTCTTGCCCGCTTCCGGGGTTGGCGAGGTGATGGCCAAAGTTCGCCATCCATTCTCCTCCATGGTCCTGAGCACTTGCGTGCGCAGCAGGTCGATCGGCCCGTTCATGTGCGAGTTCTTGTTGTAGGCGACGATGCGGTGACGTTCCAGGTGCTCCGCGCGCAGCGGCACCACCTTGGTGTTCACATAATCGAACTGGCCAGGCACTTCCGTCAGCGCCGTACCAGGGGCAGGTGACAAGGCCTGAGGGGTACCCGGAGTAACCGGGTGAAGATTATTGCCAACAGCCGGCTTGGTCCTGTCCATCACTGCTTCCCTATGCAAACCGAGACATGACTTTGAACAACAGCACATCCAGTGGCATGTAGAACACGTGCACCAGCACTACCATGATAGCCGCCAGCGCCAGCGCTGCCAGGATCAGCCAGTTGCGCCAACGCCTGCGCCTGGCCACATCGGCCTTGGTATCGATGTATGGCAGCGCCACCAGCACCCGCCTGCCCAGCAGGTTTTCCAGGGCTCCGACGCCGCGAATACGCTGGTTGAACATTTCCAGCAACATCACCAGCGCACCGCCACCTGCCGGTGCCAGCACCAGACCCAGCGCGGCGATTTTCTTGCGGTTGGGTTTGATCGGTTTCTCGGGCATCAGCGGTGGTTCCAGCAGTACAAAGCGCTCGGCCTTGTTCTCCTGCTCCAGGCTTTCGGTAATCTTCGCGCCCATTTCCTTGGCGCGGATTTCCTCGTACTTCTTGCGCGCGTTGTCGTGGTCACGCATCAAGGTCACCAGGCCACGCTCGACCTGCGGCGCCTCGAGGATCTCGGCCTCATAGCCTTCCATCTTGCGGGTCAGCTCGCGCTTCTGCTCGGCCAGTGAAGCAATGCGTTCCTGTGCCGCGCTCATCTTGGCACGCACGCGGGCGACATCGAGGCCGACCGTGGACGCCGCCGCCGTGCGATTGCCACTGGCTTCGAGCGCCTGGATCCTGCGCTTGACCGCCACCACATCGGGGTGGGCTTCCTTGTAGCGGCTCAGCAACTGGGCATACTCGGCCTTCAGGCTGGGCAGGTCCTGGGGCTGTTCGGCACTGGCCGCCCTGGGGCCTTCGCCGGTCTTGGTGGCCAGCCCGGCATTGGCCGCGGACAGTTCCAGTTCCAGGTAACGCAGTTCTTCCTGGGCGGCCTTGTAATCACGGTCGACCTCGCGGAACTCCAGCTCCGACCGCGACAGCATGTTCATGCGCAGGGTCTGGTGCTCGGGCAAGGCATTGGCGTGCGCCTGCTTGAAATCCGCCAACTGGTTTTCCAGGCTGGCCAGCTCGGCCCCCAGCTTGTTCGCCTCCTGGGTGAGGAACTCGGTGGTTTCATTGGCCCGCTCGGTACGCTGCTTGAGGTTCTCGTTGAGGAACAGCGTCACCAGTTCGTCGGCGACTTCCTTGGCCACTTCCGGCTGCTTGTGCTCGAAGGACACATTGAACGCCACGGTCGCTTCACCGCGCCCGCGCACATAGGTGGTGAGGGTCTCGACCACGACGGCACTGCGCATGTGGTCGATCTTGTCGCTTTCGCTGAAGCGCTTGTCGGGGAACAGGTTGTACTTGCCGATGATGCGCAGCAGGTTCTCGCGGGTCATCACCCGCTGGCGAATGACCTCGATACGCTCATCGGCAAAGCTGGTGTTGTTGGTCGACACCAGCTCGGGCGAAATCTGCTGCGACTCCACCAGGATGGTGCCGGTCGACTGGTAGATCGGCGGCACCATCACTGCGACAGCAACGGTCGCGGCCAGGATGACTACGATGCTCACCCCCAATATCAGGCCTCGGTCCTTGATTATGGCGATGTAATCTCTGAGGGAGAGCTCGTAGTCAGACTTCATGGGGCCACCTGCCTGAAGTTCAGATGTCGGGGTACCTGTACGTCAACGTCAAACCCACGATCGTAGCGTTCGCATCGGCTTCGTGATCCTGCTGCCGCTCCTTGTACATCAACGACAGGCGCAGGTCCCAATATGGCGAAAACTGGCGGCTGGCCCACACGCTGTAAGTCTGCAGGGTGTTGGGGGTCTGCCCTTTGCTGTCCTGCCAGGCAGCGTCCGCGCCCACCCGGGTCAGCTCGCTGACGGCGTAACTCCACACACCGCGCACCTGGTCCAGTTCGGCGAAGCCGCCTTCGGCGCTGGCCACCGTGCTGCGTTCGGCGGTGAAGCTGGCGTCGGCGCGCGCACCGGTGTACAGCAGCGCAACCCCACCCTCCCCGCGTTGTCCACCCTCGTCGCCGGAAACCTCGGTGACGCCCACATGCGCATCGGCGCTTAGGCGTTCGGAGAACTGATACTTGACCCCGATCGCCGGGCTGTAGCTGTTCGAGGCCGTCGCCGTCTGGTCCTGCTCGGGCTCATAGCGCCGGGCGCCAAAGCGGCTATACACATCAGCCCGCTCGCTCCAGGCGTAGGTCCAGGTGAACACGTTGCCCAGTTCGTCGTAACCCGTCAGCGTACTGATATCATAACGGGCACGGTTGTACGTGGTTTCGTTGCTCAAGGTGCTGCGTTCGGTAACCGCCTGGCTCCAGTTGCCGGTCAGCGTATACAGCTTTTGCGTGCCATCGGTGGTGACCACGCCAGTATCCAGCACCGTTCCCGACAGCGTCGAACTTTCGTTGTAGCGCGCCAGCAGGCCAAAACGCCCGCGCTCGGTCTGACGCTGCCAGCCCAGGCTTACATCGGGGTCCTCACGATTATCGACCACCGCCGTGTCGGACGAGCGCAATACATGCATGCCCAGCCCCAACCTCAATTCGTCACGGTCGAAGGTACCGATCAGGGTGTAATCCGGCGCGATGATCGTGCGCGTTATGCCCTTTTCACCCGACGACAGCAGCAAGGGGTTGCTGTCGTATTCGACGGATGTCGGTACCACCACCGTAGATTGCCAATTTGCTGCCAGGACCGTGTCCGTAAACGGCAACATCAAGATTGCCGCTGTAATGCTAGTTGTTCTAAGAAGAGGCATTAAGTGTTCTTATTAAAGGCAAGATCAAGGAACGACCAGCGTATCGCCAGCCTGAAGTTGGATGTTGGTGGACATATCCCGGCCAGACACCAGGTCTCTGTATCGCACGGGCAGGATTTTTTGGGAAGCGCCGGTACCGCGGACCACTTTGATTTCGCTTTCATCGGCAAACTTGTCCAGGCCACCCGACATGCTCAGGGCCTGCAGCACTGCGGTAGGGCCCGCCATTTGTACCGCCCCGGGCTTGATCACTTTGCCTTGTACATAGACCAGGTTGCCGGCGATGCTTTTGACAACAACGCTGACGTTCGGGTCAGGGAGGAATTTTTCGAGTTTGGCAGCCACTTGTTTCTCAACTGCCGTTACATCCAGCCCGGCAACATCGATGCGCCCGGCCAGGGGAAAAGTGATACTGCCGTCGGGAAGTACGGTGGCTTCCTGGCGCAGGCTCTCTTCCTGCCACACCGAAACCATCACCACATCGCCGGGGCTGAGCAGGTAGGCGGTACTGTTCGGGTCGGCGTTACCGGCACCGGACCACACCATCAGCATGCAGAATGCAGCAAACATTGAACGCACCATGAGGGTCCCTCCGGCCAAAAGGCCCGACAAAGAGCACTGAATGAGAACAGCACACCAACTCTCGCTCCGCTTCGCGGCATATGCCCGCCGCGATGGCCTCGATTTTCCTGGAGGCCTTACCTTGACGCTGTGCAGCCTGGCTGTGCTGCCTGCAACCGTGGACCTACACGGGCTACTGGCAATATAGCAACGGTTGGGAAATTGACAAGCCAAGCCCCGGGCCGCTGCATCAGGGTAACACTCAGGCTGGCGGACTCAGATCCTTCCACTGTTGGCGACTGCCACGAAGCCAACGACAGCAAATGCAAAGAACCACCCTGCAGTTGAAACAGGAATGATACTGTTCTGATTGATATACGCATCCGCCGCGCGCGCCGCACCACTTAACAGCACCAGCAAAGACATCGACTTGATAATCAGGGCCGTGCGCATACGCCCCTCCTTTAAAGAGGAAAATCAACCATTTGTTGGCGCGGTGTTCGGGAGTTGTTTCGCTGTTGAATTGAGCTTATGGGCACAATGACATTGCGTCAATGATTCGACACTATAATAAAATTCAATCAGCAATGGACGACATCGTCAAAATAACGACGGACAGATTGGCATGAAAGCTCTGCCGACAGTGGCGCCAGCGTTTCATCGGCGAGAAAAAACGTGGGGGCACACGGGCGCCCCCATCATTTACTCGTCTGCGTGGTGTACCACGACCAACAACTGCGCCGGCAGCGGTCCTACCGATCTTAGCCGGTGTGGAATCTGGGCATTGAAATGCAGAGCATCGCCTTGCTCCAGCAGCACCCGCTCGTTCATGAAGTCCACTTCCACCTGCCCGGCATGGACGAACAGGAACTCTTCGCCCAGGTGTTCCTTGAACGTGGGGTCGCTGAACTCCGACGGCGGCTGGATCAGGAACGGCAGCAGGCTGCGCTGGCCGACCTGGCTGGTGAGGGCGGCGTACCCTGGCCCTGCTCCGTCACCCACCAGGGCCTGGCGCTCGCCATGGCGCACCAGGCTGTAGCGGCTCTGGCCGGCCTGCTCTTCGGCGAACAGCTCTTCGACATTGACATTCAGTGCCCGCGCCAGCTTCAGCGCGGTGGCGATCGAGGGGGTGTTCAGGCCGCGTTCGACCTTGGACAGGTAGCTTTTGGTCATGCCGGTCTTGTCGGCCAGCAGTTCAAGGGTCATCCCCAGTTTCTTTCGCAGCAGTTTCAATCGGATAGACATGCGACGCGGGTTCCAGTCTTAAGCAGCCTGGCCATCATACGTGGACTGCCAAGGAAATGCTGGCTTGCCGGCGATGGGCCGCGCAGCGGCCCCCGACTTTACGGCATCACCGGTGGGATGTACTGCAACGTCGTACCCAATGCCCACAGCAACACCAGCACCAGAGGCACGTGCACCAGCAACTGCACGAACGAGAAGCCGATCAGGTCGCGAGCCTTGAGCCCCAGTACACCCAGCAGCGGCAGCATGTAGAACGGGTTGATCAGGTTCGGCAAGGCTTCGGCGGCGTTGTAGATCTGCACCGCCCAGCCCAGGTGATACTGCAGGTCGTTGGCCACCAGCATCACGTAGGGCGCCTCGATGATCCACTTGCCACCACCCGAAGGGATGAAGAAGCCCAGCACCGCCGAATACACGCCCATCAGCACGGCATAGGTGTCATGGGTGGCGATCTGGGTGAAGAACAGCGAAATGTGGTGGGCCAGGGTCTGCTCGTCGACGCCCTTCACCTGGGTGAGGATGGCAGCGATCGAACCATACAGCGGGAACTGGATAAGCACCCCCGTGGTAGTCGGAACCGCGCGCGCCACCGCATCGAGGAAGCTGCGCGGGCGCCAGTGCAGCAAGGCGCCGAGCATGATGAACAACAGGTTGTAGGTGTTCAGCCCGGAAATGGCGGTAATCGCCGGCTTGGTGGCGAACTCCTGGTACAGCCAGCCAGCGGCCAGGGCCACCAGCATCAGGATCAGGATCGGGCTGTGTTCCAGCCACTCGCCCGGGCGGGTGCGCTGGGGTGCCGGTGGCGCGGTGAAGCTGGGGTCGACCCCGCAGTCCTGGGCGCTACGCGCGCTGTTCGGGCCCGGGGCCGTGGCGTAGGCGATGACCAGCGAGACCACCACCAACGCCGCCAACATCACACCGGACTGCCAGAGGAAGATGGTTTCGGTGAACGGGATCACGCCGGTAATCGACAGGATCGACGGTGGCAGGCTGGCCGGGTTGGCCTGCAGTTGCGCCGCCGACGAAGACAGGCCCAGTGCCCACACGGCGCCCAGGCCCAGATAGGCGGCGGCACCGGCGGCGCGGTAGTCCATCTTCAGTTCGGTGCGCCGGGCCAGGGCGCGCACCAGCAGGCCACCGAACACCAGCGACAGGCCCCAGTTGAGCAGCGACGCCAGCATCGAGATCAGCGCCACCCAGCACACCGCCGAACGGCCATTGCCAGGGATGCGTGCCAGGCGGTCGATCAGCCGCGCGGCGGGCGGCGAGCTGGCCACCACATAGCCGCCGATGACTACGAAGGCCATCTGCATGGTGAACGGGATCAGGCTCCAGAAGCCATCGCCAAAGGCCTTGGCGGTGTCGGTCGGCTTGGCGCCCATGGCCAGGGCGCCGATGCCCACCAGCATCACCGCCAGGGCTGCGAATACCCAGGAGTCAGGGAACCAGCGTTCGGCCCAGTTGGAGCAGCGCAAGGCAAAGCGGGCGGAGCGGCTGTCTTGAATTTCAGCGGCCACGGTTCAATTCCTTTTATTGGTTTTATGAGGTGAAGCAGTACTGCCAGACAACGCAAAAACCCTGTGGGCGCGGTCTCGCGCAGGATGAAGGCGCCGTCTTCGATTTCCAGGTAGGCCAGGTCGGTCAGCACCTTGCGGATGCAGCCGGCGCCGGTCAGCGGCAGGCTGCACTGCGGCAGCAGCTTGGACTCGCCGTCCTTGGAGGCATGGGTCATGGTGACGATGATGTTCTCGGCGCCGGCCACCAGGTCCATGGCGCCGCCCATCCCCTTCACCAGCTTGCCCGGGATCATCCACGAGGCGATGTTGCCCTGCACATCCACTTCGAAAGCGCCGAGCACGGTCAGGTCGACGTGGCCGCCACGGATCATGGCGAACGACTGTGCCGAATCGAAGATCGAGGCACCGCGGCGGGCGGTGACGGTCTGCTTGCCGGCGTTGATCATGTCGGCATCGATGGTGCCTTCGGTGGGGAATTCGCCCATGCCGAGCAGGCCGTTTTCCGATTGCAGCATCACATCCATGTCGGCGGGTACGTAGTTGGCCACCAGGGTCGGAATGCCGATGCCCAGGTTGACGTAGTAGCCGTCCTTCAGTTCACGGGCGACGCGTTGCGCCATCTGTTCGCGGGTCAGTGCCATGGTCAGGATCTCTTTGTTGTTCTGGTGGATGGCGCTCAGGCCTTGACGGTGCGCTTTTCGATACGCTTTTCGAAGGTGCCGACGATGACGCGGTCCACGTAGATGCCCGGGGTGTGGATCTCGCTGGGCAACAGCACGCCGGGTTCGACGATCTCTTCCACTTCGACCACGGTGATCTTGCCGGCGGTGGCCGCCAGCGGGTTGAAGTTTTGCGCAGTGTTGCGGTACACCACGTTGCCGTAGTGGTCGGCCTTCCAGCCCTTGACGATGGCGAAGTCGCCGGTGATGGATTCTTCGAGGATGTACTTGCGGCCGTTGAACTCGCGCACTTCCTTGCCATCGGCAACCGGGGTGCCGTAGCCGGTGGCGGTGTAGAAGGCCGGGATACCGGCGCCACCAGCGCGCATTTTTTCGGCCAGGGTGCCCTGCGGGGTCAGTTCCACTTCCAGCTCACCGCTCAGCAGCTGGCGTTCGAACTCGGCGTTCTCACCCACATAGGAGGCGACCATCTTGCGGATCTGCCGGTCTTCCAGCAGCACGCCCAGGCCAAAACCGTCGACACCGCAGTTGTTGGAGACCACGGTCAGGCCCTTGACGCCACGGCGCCTGATTTCGCTGATAAGGTTTTCCGGGATGCCGCACAGGCCGAAACCACCAGCCAGTACCGTCATGTTGTCGGTCAGGCCTTCGAGGGCCTGTTCATAGGTTGCAACGCGCTTGTCCAGTCCGGCCATGCTGATCCGCCTTTTGTAGTTGTTGAACCGACGAGGCTGTCGGTGAGCGTGTGGGGACATCTTCACCGCAAGCGACTGATTTGTTAATTTTGTTTTCATCATCGATTGATAAACTTTGCAAAACAACCAACAGGCCTGTCATGAACGTCAAGCAACTGCGCGCCTTTGTCACCGTGGCCAAGTACCAGAGCTTTGCCCAGGCCGGTGAACACCTGCATGTTTCGCAACCCGCCCTGAGCCTGACCATCAAGGCCCTGGAAGAGAACCTTGGCGGCGCCCTGCTCAGCCGCACCACGCGCAGCGTCAGCCTGACTGCCGAGGGCGAGGTGCTGCTGCCGCTGGCGCGGCGCCTGCTGGCCGACTGGGACGACACCGAAGAGATGCTGCGCCAGCGTTTCACCCTGCAACTGGGCCGGGTTTCGGTGGCGGCCATGCCGGCCTTTGCCGGCAACCTGCTGCCCCACTCGCTCAAGGTATTTCGCCAGCGCTACCCGAAGGTCAACGTCACCGTGCACGATGTGATCAACGAACAGGTGCTGGAACTGGTGCGCCATCGCCGCGTCGAACTGGGCATCGGCTTCGAACCGGACAACATCGATGGCCTGGATTTCCACCCGTTGTACATGGACCGGTTTGTCGCCGTGGTGCCCGCCGATTCGCCCTTGGCGCAGCTGCCCCAGGTCAGCTGGGCACAATTGCTGGCCGAAGACTTCGTGGCCCTGCAACGCCCTTCGGCGGTGCGCCTGCTGATGGAGCAGAACGTGGCCGCCCACCACGGCAAGCTGGCGGTGGCTTTCGAGAGCCACCAGCTGTCGACCATCGGCCGCATGGTCGCCAGTGGCCTGGGGGTCAGTGCCGTACCGGCGCTGTGCATCAACCAGATGCAGGAGCTTGGTGCCCGCTGCGTAACCCTGGTCGAGCCCACGGTCGAGCGCCGCATCGGCGTGATTGCCCTCAGCGAACACAAGCTTTCCACGGCGGCGCAAGCGCTGCTCGAGGTACTGCTTTCCAATACCCGGATCCCGGAGGTGACATGCGTTACGTGAAACTGGCAGGTTCGAGCGTTCCGGCCATCGGCCAGGGCACCTGGTACATGGGTGAAGACCCGGCCCGCAAGGCTGCCGAGGTGGCGGCCCTGCAACAGGGCATCGAACTTGGCCTGAGCTTGATCGATACCGCCGAGATGTATGCCGAAGGTGGCGCAGAAGAAGTCGTTGGCCAGGCCATTGCCGGGCGCCGCGACCAGGTGTTCCTGGTCAGCAAGGTGTACCCGCACAATGCCAGCCTGCGCGGCATGGCGGCCGCCTGCGAGCGCAGCCTGACGCGCCTGGGCACCGACTGCATCGACCTGTACCTGCTGCACTGGCGTGGTCAGCACCCGCTGGAGGAAACCGTCGACGCCTTCGAGCGCTTGCGCGAGCAAGGCAAGATCAAGCGCTGGGGTGTTTCCAATTTCGACGTCGACGACCTGCGCGAGCTGCACAACCCCGATTGCGCCACCAACCAGGTGCTGTACAACCCGACCCAGCGTGGCATCGAGTTCGACCTGTTGCCGTGGTGCGAAAAGCGCGCCCTGCCAATCATGGCCTACTGCCCGCTGGCCCAGGCCGGGCGCCTGTTGCAGCACCCGGTGCTGGCGGAAATCGCCGAGCGCCATGGGGCCACAGCGGCCCAGGTCAGCCTGGCCTGGGTGACCCGGGATGACGGGGTGATAGCCATCCCCAAGGCCGTGGCGCCCGAGCATGTGCGGCTGAATGCGGCTGCGGGTACGTTGACCCTGACCAGCGAAGACCTGCGGGCGATCGACCGGGCGTTCCCGGCACCGACACGCAAGCAGCGGTTGGCGATGGTGTAACAGAACTGAACTCGCAAGCAATTCTGGCACCCTGTGGGAGCGGCTTTAGCCGCGAAGAATCCAACGCGGTGCATGGCACCGGCTGCGCCGGTGTTCGCGGCTAAAGCCGCTCCCACAGGGTGCCGGGGATTAATGGAAATCCCGGCTGCGCACATCCAGCCCTTGCAACAGCGGGCTCACATCCTCCAGCCGCCGCGCGATCAGGTGGCGCACGCCATTCTCCTGCTCCAGCCGCCCGCTGACCTTGAGCAACTGCGACCCCACCAGCGCCCGCCGCTGCCGTTCGGCAAGCTCCCGCCACACCACCACATTGACCATGCCGTGCTCGTCCTCCAGGGTGACAAAGGTCACGCCACTGGCGGTCTGGGGCCGCTGGCGGCCCACCACCAGCCCGGCCACGGCAATGTGGTCGCCATGCCCGACACCTTGCAGTTCGCATGAGCTGCGGCAGCCCAGCGCCCGCAGACGTGAGCGTAACAAGGCCAACGGATGCGGCCCAAGCGTGGTGCCAAGGGCCTGGTAATCGGCCATCAGGTCCTCCGCCACGCTGGGGACAGGCAGCTCAACGGTGCTTTCCGGCAAGGCTGCCACGTCGGCAAACAAAGGCAGTTGCGGCTGCACCGCCGCCACCTGCCAGCGCGCCTGATGCCGGTCGCTGGCCAAGGCGCGCAGCGCGCCGGCATCGGCCAGCTGGGCGCGGGTACGCGAATCGAGCCCGGCACGCAGGCACAGGTCTTCGACATCGCGCCATGGCCGCTGCGCCCTGGCCTGCGCCAGGCGCCTGGCATCGGCCTCGGCAAGACCGCGCACCAGGCGCAAGCCCATGCGGATGGCCAGGGCCCCTCCAGGCTCAGGCTCCAGGGTGCAGTCCCAGTCACTGTGGCACACATCCACCGGCCTTACCTCGATGCCCTGGCGCCGGGCCTCTTGCAACAACTGGTCGGGGCTGTAGAAGCCCATGGGCCAGCTGTTGACCAGCGCGCAGGTGAAAATCGCCGGTTCATGGCACTTGAGCCAGCTGCTGGCATAGCACAACAAGGCAAAGCTGGCCGCGTGCGACTCCGGGAAACCATAGCTGCCAAAGCCCTTGATCTGCTCGAAGATGCGCTCGGCAAACGCCAACTCGTAACCATTGCGCAACATACCCTGCACCAGCCGCTCGCGGTGCGGCTCCAGGCCACCGTGGCGCTTCCAGGCAGCCATGCTGCGGCGTAACTGGTCGGCCTCGCCCGGGGTGTAGTCGGCCGCGACCATCGCCAGCTCCATCACCTGTTCCTGGAACAGCGGCACGCCCAGGGTGCGCTCGAACACTGCCTTCAGTTGCGGTGAAGGATACGTCACCGGCTCCTGCTTCAGGCGCCGACGCAGGTAAGGGTGGACCATGTCGCCCTGGATCGGCCCGGGGCGGACGATGGCTACCTCGATGACCAGGTCGTAGAACTTTGCGGGCCGCAGCCGCGGCAGCATGGCCATTTGTGCGCGTGACTCGATCTGGAACACGCCCATGGTCTCGGCACGGCTGATCATGGCGTAGGTGGCCGGGTCTTCGCCGGGAATGGTCGCCAGGGTCAGGTGCCGGCCACGGTGGTGTTGCAGCAGGTCGAAGCAACGGCGCAGGGCACTGAGCATACCCAGCGCCAGCACGTCGACCTTGAGCAGGCCGACCATGTCCAGGTCGTCCTTGTCCCACTGGATCACCGTGCGCTCCGGCATCGCGGCATTCTCCACCGGTACCAGCTCGTCCAGGGGTTGCTGCGAGATGACGAAGCCGCCCGGGTGCTGTGACAGGTGCCGAGGGAAGCCGATCAGTTCGCCGGCCAGCACCAGTACCCGGCGCAGCGAAGGGCTGCCCGCCTCGAAGCCGGCCTCGGCCAAGCGCTGGTCGTCGGGTATGCGATCGCTCCAGCGGCCACAGCATTTGGCCAGGGCGTCCACCTGGTCGGCGGGCAGCCCCAGCACCCGCGCCACATCCCGCACCGCACCGGCGGCATGGTAGGTGTTGACCACCGCAGTGAGCGCCGCCCGGTGCCGGCCATAGCGGCGGAACACATACTGGATCACCTCCTCGCGCCGGTCGTGCTCGAAGTCCACGTCGATGTCCGGCGGCTCGTTGCGCTCGCGCGACAGGAAGCGCTCGAACAACAGGTGATGTTTCATGGGGTCGAGCTCGGTGATGCCCAGCACGAAGCACACCACCGAGTTGGCAGCCGAACCCCGGCCCTGGCACAGAATGCGCTGGCTGCGGGCGAAGGCGACGATGTCGTGCACCGTCAGGAAGTAGCTTTCGTAGCCCAGCGCCTCGATCAGCGCCAGCTCCTTGGCCAGCACCTCCCGCACCTTGCTGCTCGGCCCTTCTGGCCAACGCAACGGCAAACCCTGCTGGCATAACTCACGCAACCAGCTCGCCGGGGTATGCCCCTGAGGCACCAGCTCGCGTGGGTACTGGTATTTCAACTCGCTCAGTTCGAACTGGCAGCGCGCAGCGATGGCCAGGGTCTCGGCCAGCAGGTCGGCGGGATAGAGTTCGCCCAGTTGCGCCTGGCTGCGCAGGTGCCGCTCGCCATTGGCAAACAGGAAGCGCCCGGCCTCGGCCACCAGGCAATGCTGGCGAATGGCGGTCATGCAATCCTGCAAGGCGCGGCGACCGCGCACGTGCATGTGCACGTCGCCACAGGCCACGGCGCGGATGCCGACCCTTGCCGCCAGGCCGCGCAAGCGTTCAAGGCGCAAGGTATCGTCACTGCCGCGGTGCAGGTGCACGGCCAGCCACAGGCGCTCACCGAACACGCCGTGCAGCCACTGCCCGGGGCTGGCATCGCCGCTGTCATCGGCCACCCACAATGCCAGCAGGCCCTGATGGTGCTGCTGCAGGTCATCGCGAAACAGTTGGTACTCGCCCTTCTGCGCCCGTCGCCGGCCCCGGGTGATCAGGGCGCACAGGTTCTGGTAGCCGGCCAGGTCCTGCACCAGCAGCACCAGCCTGGGGCCGTCCTGCAACTGCACTTCACTGCCCACGATCAGCCGCAGCTGATGTTCCTTCGCCGCCTGCCAGGCACGGACGATGCCGGCCAGGGTGCATTCGTCAGTGATCGCCAGCGCCTGGTAGCCCTGCTCACGCGCGCGCCGGAACAGCTCGTCGGCGCTCGACGCGCCGCGCTGGAAACTGAAGTTGGACAGGCAATGCAGCTCGGCATAACCCGGGGTGTTCATGCGAACCAGCCCTGCAGCCACAACGGGCCGGCCTTGCCCAGGTCACGGTAGGCCCAGCCGCGCAGGCCATCACGGGTTTCGATGCGGTAATAGTCGCGACGCACATCGCCGCCATCCCACCAGCCCGACTCGATACGCTCGGCATGGCCTTGCACGCGGTAGCCGGCTTCGTCCAGCGCCACGGGGGCCGACAGCAGCCAGCCAGGGCGGCTGCCAGGAGCCACCGGCATGTTGCCCTGGGCACCCTGCTCTACCGCTTGCCAGGCACATTCGGGGCGATGATCGGCTGCCGCGCTCAGGCCCTTGACCGCCTCATCGCCCAGGCGCGCACGTAGCCGTTCGCGCAATTGTTCCCAGGGTTGCGCCTGTTGCGCACGCGGGTCGAACAATGCCTGGTGTTGCGGCACAAAGGGTGGCAGGTCCTCGGCGACCAGCCGCAGGTTGCGCACCGGTGCGGGAATGCGCAGCGGTTCCAGGCGCCCGCGCGCCAGTTCGAACAGCATCGCGGCATCGCGTTCGGCGGCCAGCAGGCCCACCTTCAGCAAGGTATCCGGCCCTTCGGCGTGCTCCAGGTGCAGGCAGAAACGCTGCACGCCACAGTCACGCCCGGCGAGGAACGCGGCAAGGTCGTTGAGCATGCGCCGCAGCGGGAACAGCAGGGCCTGGTGTGATTCGACGTCGAAGTTCAGCTCCAGCCGGGTCTCGAAACGGTCCGGAGGCTGGTAGAAGTCCAACCCCAGGTTGCGCAGGCCGAGCAGTTGGTCAAGGTGCAATTGCACCTGGGCCGGAAAGCGCCTGGCCAGGCTGTCGCGGGGCAAGGCCAGCACCTGGCTCAACTGACGCAGCCCCATGCGGGCAAAGGCTTCGGCAGCCTGCCCAGGCAAGCCGATACGCTCGATGGGCATACCCTGCAGCGCCGCGCGGGTGGCGTCGGCATCGCTCACGGCCAGGCCATCGTGGCCGTTGGCGAGCATGCGCGCCGCCACCGGGTTGCTGGCCAGGACGATGCGTTGGCGCAAGCCCAGTTCCGCCAGCTCCTGGCGCAGGCGTGCCTCGAACAGCGGCCAGGGGCCGAACAGCTGCAGGCTGGAGCCCACCTCCAGCAACAGCGCCCGTGGGTAGTGCAGGCTGACCTGGGCGCTGAAGCGGTAGGCCCAGGCTGCCAGCAACTGCTGCACCTGGTCGATGCGCCTGGGGTCGGCTTCGACGCAGCTGAAGCCATCGGCCAGTGCACGTGCCGCCGTCAGGGTTTGCCCGGCCCGCAGGCCCAGCGCGGCCGCCGCCGGGTTGACCGCCTGCAGTACGCGTCGCTGGGCCGGCCCGCCAAGCAGCACCAGAGGTGTATCGGGGTCGTCACGCTCACGCAGGACCGTGTCCAGCGCCAGCTGAGGGAACAGGATGCAGGCCCAGAGCATGCTGCATCAGCCCCGCCCCGGGCAGGCGATGGGCAGCGCCGGTGGCATGCCGCCACGGCTTTTCAGCACGCGCCATTGTGCCGGACGGGTGTCGATGGCAATGCGCAGCGCTGCAGGTGAAGGGTTATGCGCCGCCTGTTGCGGCCTGCAGGCGAAGGCCAGCGCCTGGCCGGTTTCGGCAGCCACCTGCAAGCGCCGCAGGGCGCGGTCATCGGCACGCTCCGGCCAGCACAGCACCGCTGCGCAACTGCCGGAACGCAGGCACTGCTCGGCAGCCCACAGGGCATCTGCAGGTTCGGCGGCCACCTGTACCAGCCAGCGCAGGTCCACCCCCGCGGCCTGCCAGGCCGGGGCGTAAGGAATGAATGGCGGTGCCACCAGTACGATTCGGCTGGCCTCGGCACTCAAACGGGCCAGGGTTGGCCACAGCAGCTGCAATTCGCCACAGCCGGGGCTGGCCAGCAACAGTTCGCTGAGCGCAGACGCCGGCCAACCGCCTTCCGGCAGGCACTGGTCAAGGGCAACATGGCCCGTGGGCTGCAGGCCGAGTGGCCGCGCCTGGGCCTGCCGGCCGCGCCATACCCGGCGCTGGTCGAGCAGCCTGTCGAGGTCGACCACCGCGCCCATCAGTCACGCCTCAGCAAGCCGCAGAACACGCCTTCGATGAAGAACTCCTGTTCAGGTCGCACATCGATGGGCGCATAGGCCGGGTTGCGTGGCAACAGCCGGTAATTGCCGCCCTGGCGTTGCAGGCGCTTGATGGTCACCTCGCCGTCCAGGCGCGCGACCACTATCTGGCCATCGCGGGCGTCGGCCTGCTGGAGGATGCCGACCAGGTCGCCGTCGAAAATGCCGTCGTCGATCATCGAGTCGCCACGCACCTTCAGCAGGTAGTCGGGGGTACGGCGGAACAGGCTGGGGTCGAGCAGCAACTGCTCGTGAATGTCGAGGTCCGGGCCGATGGGGGCGCCTGCCGCCACCTGGCCGAGCACCGGCACTTCGAGGATTTCCGGGCGGCGCAGCCGTTCGGCCAGGCGTATGCCCCGCGCCTGGTTCGGCGTGACGTCGATGTAGCCGGCCTGGCACAGGGCGGTGATGTGCTTGCGCGCGACACTGCGCGAGGCAAAACCGAAGCGCGTGGCGATATCGGCCAGGCTCGGCGGCTGGCCGTGATCGGCAATGCGCTCACGGATGAACTCGAAGATGGCGCGGCGTTTTGGGGTTAGATTGTCCATGGAGCACATTTGTACTCTTTTCGGAGCACGCTGAACAGCCCCCTTCGTCGTCGGCTTGGCGACTGCGATCAATATGTAGCGCGCCAATAGGCCAGATAGTGGAAATATATTTTGCGCGCTAAATATTATCGCGCAGTATTAACCCCAGGCAGCAAGCAGTCGCTGATCCCACTACCCAAGCTAACGGAGCATGATCATGACCATCATCAAAGCAATCACCATCGCCACCCTGACCTTTGGCAGCAGCGTCGGCGCCTTCGCCCAGACCGCCTCCCCTTACCAGTACGGCATGGACCTGGACATCGCCCAAGTGATCGCGGTAGAGGGCTCGAGCCAGGCCACCGGCCACGCCGACACCGCCACCCTCACCTACCGTGACAGCGACGGCAAGCTGCAGAAGATCAGCTACCTGCGCCCAGCCACCTACGCCAACCAGAACTGATGACCAAACGTCGAAAGCCGGAGCGTGCCAACGGCCGGTTACTTGGTTGGCTTTCCAGCTTTGGCAGTTGCTGACTCGATGCGCAGGCGCCAACCTCGAGTTCGAGCACAGCTCTGCCAAGGCTGCCGTACTCCAGTACACTCAGGAATTCGCGAAGTTCACGTAACGCCAAAGGCAAAGAATCTCCCTTCTGGCCCGCCCACGATTTCTGGACCTGAATACCCAATGCTGACTGCCCTGCTGTTCGACCTCGACGGAACCCTCACCGACACTGACACCTTGCACCTGCAGGCCTTCCGCCAACTGCTGCGCGAGCATGACGGCCGCGAGCTGAGCCAGGCGCAGTTCGATGCCCAGGTCAGCGGCCGTGCCAACGGCGAGCTGTTCGCCGAGCTGTTTGCCGGTGCCAGTGCCGAACAGTGCCGGGAGCTGGCTGACCGCAAGGAAGCGCTGTTCCGCGACATGTCACCGTCTCTGGAGCCGATGCCGGGCCTTGTGCGCCTGCTGGAACATGCCCGGGCTCGAGACATCGGCATGTGCGTGGTGACCAACGCGCCGCGGCTGAACGCCGAGCACATGTTGAACGCCATGGGCCTGGGCCAGCGCTTCGCGCATGTGCTGGTGGCCGAGGAACTGGCACGGGCCAAGCCGGACCCGTTGCCCTACCTGACCGGGTTGCAACGGCTGGGTGCCGAGGCCGGGCAGGCACTGGCCTTCGAGGATTCGCTGCCGGGGGTGGCGGCAGCGAGTGGCGCGGGGATCTTTACCGTGGGCGTGGCCACTACGCAGACACCGGAGCGGTTGCTGGCGGCGGGGGCCAGGTTGGTGATCGATGATTTCAACGACCCGGCGTTGTGGGCCTTGATCGGATCCATGCAATGAGCATGCGGGGCCGCATCGGCCTCAAGCCATGCGCCATCCCTGTGGGAGCTGGCTTGCCGGCAATGGGCTGCGAAGCGGCCCCAGAATTTCCAGGCAACATGCACGCCCCTGCCATTGTGCACACCCAGGTCAACCCATGCTGATCGACGAAGAACTGACCCTCAAGAAGCTGGAAACCTTCCTCGCCTTCATGCGCACCGGCAACCTCGGCCGCGCGGCCGCCGAGCTGGCCACCAGCGCCGTCAGCGTGCACCGCGCCATCCACTCGCTGGAAAGCGCACTGCGCTGCCCGCTGTTCAAGCATGAAGGTCGTCAGCTGATCCCGCTGGAAAGCGCCTACGTGCTGGAAAAGAAAGCCCGCCAGCTGATCCAGGACGCCGAGCAGATGGTCCGCCAGACCCGCGAAGCCGCCGGCTTCTACGCCGAGCGCTTCCGCCTGGGCGCGCTCTATTCGCTGACGGTGAAAACCGTGCCCAAGCTGGTCATGGGCCTCAAGCTGCGCCGCAGCGAACTCAACATCGACCTGACCCTGGGCTCCAACGTCGACCTGCTGCAGCGCCTGAGGAACCACGAGCTGGAGGCCATCCTCGTGTCGCTCGACGAAAGTGTCAGCGATCCGGCCTGCGAGCAGTTGCCGCTGTTCTCCGATGACATCTTCCTTGCCGTGCCCATCGATTCGCCCTTCGCCGAGCAGGCCGAGGTGGACCTGGCCGACCTGGCCGACTCCACCTTCATCACCCTGACCCAGGGCTTCGCCACCCACCGCGATGGCGCCCGGGTGTTCCAGCAGGCCGGCTTCGAACCCAAGGTAGCCATGCAGGTGAACGACATCTTCACCCTGCTGAGCATGGTCAGCTCGGGCGTGGGCTTTGCCCTGCTGCCCGGGCGTATCGCGGCGGTGTACGAGAACCGGGTCCGGTTGATCGCCCTGAAGCCGCAATATCGCTTGCAGCAGCATATCGGCGTGGTGTTCCTGAAAGCGCGGGAGCGGGAGCCGAACCTGCTGGCGTTGCTGGCGGAGTGCCGGATGTATAGCCTGGAGCGCTGAGGGGCCTCGGACACAGCTTCTTTTTGTTGTTTGCTGGACTGGCCTCTTCGCGGGTAAACCCGCTCCCACAGATACCGAGCGAGCCTCGGGCAATGCACTTCCCCTGTGGGAGCGGGTTTACCCGCGAAGAGGCCGGTACAGGCTGACTCAAACCACCAAGGCCCGCTGCACCTCGCCCACCGTTGTAGCCAGGCTGTTC
Organism: Pseudomonas sp. 43(2021); assembly: GCF_017490805.1. NCBI lineage: Bacteria > Pseudomonadati > Pseudomonadota > Gammaproteobacteria > Pseudomonadales > Pseudomonadaceae > Pseudomonas > Pseudomonas sp. 43(2021). The sequence goes on along the minus strand of NZ_JAFGYJ010000012.1, from coordinate 137,944 downwards.
AGGTGCAGGTTCAACACCCGCTCCACCGGCGCCTGGTCCAACGGCCAGTGCAAGGCAATGCTCCCGGCCAGGCGCCCTTCGGCATGCACCGGCAGGGCAATCGCGCGGATCAGGAACGGCAAGCGCACCGGGTACTCCCAGTGCCCTTCGGTTCGCTGGCCGAACCCCTTGTTCGCTTCCTCCTCGATGTCGCGCAGCACTGCCTCGTCGCCCACCTGCTCATGGGTCGCCAGGCGCTGCACTTCATCGACCGCCAACTCTCCCAGGCATGCCCGCCCCATCGCCGAGTGGAACAGGCTGGCATGGTGCCCGACGATCTGGCAGGTGTGCGGGTAGCGCTTGCGCAGTACCTGGGGGATGGCGCTTTCCATCACCTCCAGCCGCTCGCCGTCGAAACACGACAGGTCGGCCACCAGCCCGGTACGCTCGCTCAACTCCAGCAACATGGGCGCGGCGCTTTCCACCAGGCGCCGCTTGAAACGCAACTGGCGGTCACCGAACAGGCGCTGCGCGCACAGCCGGTAGCGCCGGTCGCTGAGGCCGCGGTAGACCCAGCCCTGTTCCTGCAAGGTGGCGAGCATGCGCGACACCGTGGCCTTGGGCAGCGCCGTCAGGTAATGCAGTTCTTCCAGGCCCAGCGCCTGGTGTTCGCCCAGCAGGTCGACGATGGCCAGCGCCCGTTCTACCGAGCGCACGCCGCCACTGTCTGCCGTGATGCCCATGTGTGTGACCTCCCTGTAGCTGGATGGTCAGGATAGCCAGCAAGATCCGCGCCTGCCCAGCGGTTTCATGGCGCTTGCAGGCTCCGGGGTGGGCGCCGCGCTACCCAACGGGTGAGCTGTTCATGGGCATGGGCCAGCTGCAATACCGCATGGTCGGCCTGGGCCGGGCCGATGATCTGCAGGCCCATGGGCAACCCGGCAGCATTGAAACCGACCGGTACGCTGATGCTCGGCAAACCGGCCAGGGTCGGTCCTGTCACCACTTCCATCCAGCGGTGATAGGTGTCCATCGTCCGCCCCCCGACCACCGTTGGCCAAGGTTGCCGTGCATCGAAAGGGAACACCTGGGCCGATGGCAACAGCAGGAAATCGTAACGCTCGAACAGCTTGCCCAGCGCACGGTACCAGTCGCTGCGGGCCACTGAAGCCTGGTACACCGCAGCCGCGCTCAGTTGCAGGCCACCCTCCACCTCCCACTGCGCCTCGGGCTTGAGCAGCGCGCGCTTGCGCGGGTCGGCATAGGCCGCACCGAGGTTGCCGTGCACCAGGAAGTGGCGATGGGTCAGCCAGCATTGCCACAAGCGCGCCAGGTCGAACGCCGGCTGGCAGGCCTCGACCCGGCAGCCCAGCTCGGCGAAGTCCGCCAGGGCCGCTTCGCACAGGCTCAGCACCCCGTCATCCATCGCCAGGTAGCCGTCGTAGTCGCCCAGCCAGCCAACCCGCACGCCGCGGAAATCGCGCTGCAACCCAGCGGTAAAATCGCGCCGGTCCTCCCCCAGCGACAACGGCGCCCGCGCATCGAAGCCCGCCTGGGTCGACAACAGCCGCGCCACATCCACCACGCTGCGCCCCATCGGCCCCTCGGTGGCCAGCTGCTGCATGAACAGTTCCGGCGCCGGCCCATGGGGCACCCGGCCCTGCGACGGGCGCAGGCCATACACATTGTTGAACGCCGCCGGGTTGCGCAGCGAACCCATCATGTCGCTGCCGTCGGCGACCGGCAGCAGGCGCATGGCCAGCGCCGCCGCCGCCCCACCGCTGCTGCCCCCGGCCACCTTGTCCGGGTCATAGGCATTGGTGGTGGTACCGAACAGGGTGTTGTAGGTCTGCGAACCAAGGCCGAATTCCGGCACATTGCTCTTACCCACGATCAGCGCCCCACTGGCCCGCACCCGCGCCACGCTGATCGCATCCTGCTCGGGCACCTGTTCGGCAAACAGCGGCGAGCCCAGGGTGGTGCGCAGCCCGGCAGTAGCGGCCAGGTCCTTGATCGCCTGGGGCATGCCATGCATCCAGCCCCGCGAATGGCCACGGGCCAGCTCGCGGTCACGCTCATCAGCCTCGGCCAGCAGCACTTCGGCCGGGCGCAACGACACCAGCGCATTGACCTGCGGGTTGAAACGCTCGATATGCGCCAGATAGGCCTGCATCACCTCACGGCACGATATCTGGCGGGCATGGATGGCCTGGGACAATGCCTCGGCATCGAGGGCAACGATGGGGTCGATGGCTAGCGACATCACGGTTCTACTCCCAGGTTGAACGCGGCAGCTTTGCCCGCGCGTGGGGCTTCTTTCAGGCAATAGGTGCCCAGCAGTGTCAGCAGGCAGGCGAACAGCACGTAGAACGACGGCGCCACCGGAGTGCCGAGCACCTTGCTCAGCCAGGTGACGATCAACGGGGCGAAGCCGCCGAACACCATCACCGCCACGTTATAGGCCACCGACACACCGGTAGAACGCACCTCGACCGGGAACTGCTCGGCCAAGGCCGTGGGCGCCGGCCCGAAGAAGCCGCCAATGGCAGTGCACAGCAGCAGTTGCATCACCAGCAGGCGCTCCAGCGACGGCGCGGCAGCCACCCACACATACAACGGGTAGACCATGACGAAGAACGCCAGGGTGAAGGCCATCAGTACCGGGCGCCGACCCAGCCGGTCAGACAATGCCCCGGACAGCGGGATCACCACGGTCATCAGCCCCACAGCCAGCATCTGCACCAGCAGCACCTGGTCCAGCTGCAGGCCAAGGTTCTTGTGGGCGAAGGTCGGCATGTTCACCAGTACCACGTAGAACGACACCGTCGCGCCACAGGCCAGGCCCATCGATACCAACAGGCTGCGCCGGTGCTCACGCAGCACCTGCCACAGGCTGGGCGACTGGCCCTTGGCCTGGCGGCGCGCCTCGATGAACTCCTCGGGTTCTTCCATGTGCTTGCGAATCCACAGCCCCACCGGGCCGATCAGCAGGCCGAGCACGAACGGGATACGCCAGCCCCAGCTGTCCAGTGCCGCAGGCGTGCACAGGTGGGTGACCAGCGCCACCATCGCCGCCCCGGAGAACACCGCCAGGCACTGCCCCACCAGTTGCCACGAGCCATACAGGCCCTTGCGGTGGGCCGGCGCGCTCTCCACCAGAAATGCCGTGGCGCTGGCGTACTCGCCGCCGGTGGCAAAACCCTGCAGCATGCGCGCCACCACGATCAGCATCGGCGCGGCCATGCCGATGGCCAGGTAGTCGGGGGCAAAGGCGATCATGGCAATGGACACGGTCATCAGCCGGATGATCATCTGCATCGCCGCCTTGCGGCCCTTGCGGTCGGAATACATGCCCAGCAGCACACCGCCCACCGGGCGCATGAAAAAGCCGACGCCAAAGGTGGCCAGGGCCATCAGCAGCGAGGCATATTCGTCGTCGGAGGGGAAGAATTGCCGGGCGATGATGCTGGCCAGAAAGCCGTAAACGATGAAGTCATACCACTCCAGGGCGTTGCCGATGACGGCGGCGACCACTTGCCGGGTACGCGACACGCCGGTGCTCGAAGTCTGCATAGGAAACACTCCACACAATGATTGGGTGATCGCCCAGGCGCGGTCGCGCCCGGGTTCCAGCGGCAGTCGTCAAAAGGAAAGGTCAGGCGGGCGCGAGCCAGCGCTCTGCCAGCGCGCCCCAGTAGGCGGCGCCGGTCAGCAGGATGTCGTCGTTGAAGTCGTAGGCCGGGTTGTGCACCATCGGCCGCGATACGCCATTGCCGATGAACAGGTAGGCGCCCGGGCAGCGTTGCAGCATCCAGGCGAAGTCTTCGCTGCCCATCAGCTTGCGGGTGTTGCCATCCACTGCCTCGGTACCCAGCAACTCCACTCCCACCTGCCGGGCAAAGGCGTTTTCCGCGGCGTGGTTGACCAGCACCGGGTAGGCCGGGCGGTGTTCGATAGTGGCGCGGCAGCCAAAGCTCTCGGCCTGGCTGACGATAATGGCGCGCACTCGCTCCAGGGTCTGCGCCCTCACCTCGGCGTTCAGCGCGCGCAGGCTCAGGCGCAGCAGCGCCTGCTGCGGGATCACGTTGGCCGCTTCGCCGGCCTGCAAGGCGCCGACGGTAACCACGGCCGCCTCCTGCGCATCGATATTGCGCGCCACCACGGTTTGCAGGGCCATCACCACACTGGCCGCCGCCACCAGCGGGTCGACGGTCAGGTGCGGCATCGAACCATGGCCGCCAACCCCGTCGAGGGTCACCGTGAGCAGGTCTTGCGAGGCCATCATCGGCCCCTCGCGAAAGCCCAGGTGCCCGGCCGGCAGCCCGGGCATGTTGTGCATGCCGAACAGTGCATCGCAAGGGAAGCGTTCCAGCAGACCGTCGGCCAGCATCGCCTCGGCGCCACCCTGGCCCTCCTCGGCCGGCTGGAAGATCAGCGTCAGCGTGCCGTCGAACTGCCGGGTCGCTGCCAGGTAGCGCGCGGCGCCCAGCAGCATGGTGGTATGCCCGTCATGGCCGCAGGCGTGCATGCAGCCCTGGTGCTGGCTGCTGTACGCGGCGCCGGTAGCCTCGTGGATGGGCAGCGCGTCCATGTCGGCGCGCAGGCCCAGGCGGCGTGGGCTGCTGCCATTGCGCAGTACGCCGACCACGCCGGTCTTGCCGATACCGGCATGTACCTCGTAGCCCCATTCTTCGAGCAGACGGGCGACCAGCGCTGAAGTGCGGCTTTCTTCAAAACCCAGCTCCGGGTGAGCGTGAATATCGTGACGGATTGCGTGCAGGTCGCTGGCCACATCGTTCAGCCAGGCCAGGATATGCTGATGTCGGGACATGTAGAGTCTCCTCGCGCGGGTGGTTTCCCGTTCTTGTTGTTCGCCTAGAGGTCACGACGGGTGAGGCAGGTCGTGCTTGGCTGACAGATAAGCGCGAGGAGCGATGAAGCACAATCGAATCTGGTTTCATGCTGTGGAACATAAAAGCAGGGCCTGGGCTAATGCCTGCCAGTTACGCGGTCACCGTGGGAGCTTGCCCAGCCCTTTGGGATGCGCTGTCGCGTAGATAACTGAATTTGCGAGCAATCCGCGTAATTTGTGGGAGCGGCTTTAGCCGCGAAGAATCCAACGCAGTGCATGGCACCGGCTGCGCCGGTGTTCGCGGCTTAAAGCCGCTCCCACAGAGTCCCTGCCAATTCAATGAGTTATGTACAGTTCTATGAGAGCTGGCTTGCCTGCGATGGGCAGCGTAGCAGCCGCGTTAACGCGATCTGACAGGCATTGGGGCCTTGGCTTACCTGGCCTGCCTGCTTCGGATCACACAGAGGTTTCTCTGAACCTCGCGCGCCCCTGCACGACCCGGTCCCTGGGTGCGATCAGCGGCGACTCTTTGCCTCTGAGCAGATACCACCCACTGGCCTCCATTAGCGACGCTCTCAACAACGTACCCAGCGGTAGCCTCAGTTCCCTGGCGGTTTTAATGGCTCTGGTACTGTCAAAGATCAACTGATCGAACTTGGCCGTGCCACCGACGCCTGCAGTTACGATACCAGCGGAGGTCAACACCTCAGCGCTCAGGGATGCAGCGGGAAAGCCAAATGCCGTTGCAACACCTGGTACCTTCAAGGCTGTGCTGACCAAGCCAGCATTGAAGACGATTGCGTTATTTCTGCGGCTGCGCGAATCGAACTCCTTGGGTACCGGCTGTTTGTTGATGTTTGCCTTTGACCGGCGAACAATGTTTTTAGCAGCCTTGACCAAGGATGAGAACATTCCCACAGTACCGGTTATACCCCCGAGAAACTGGCCGATTACACGCGTTATCGAATGGCCGTCGCGATCTACATTGTTGACAGGGTCTCCTTGGCAATAAGCATAGGCATTAAGCCCTCCCCGACCAAACGGGCTGAATATGTCCGGGCGATGAAAGCGCATCAACACGGTATCATACGCACGCTTACCATTGCCCAACAGGTAACAGCGCGGCAATGATGCTCCTGGTTCTCCGATAAAGGCCAATAAAGGGCCGGTTTGGACTAACCAATAGCCATAGGGTGTATATAGATGGACTGGGAAATTATTACCTGCATGAATTGATGATTGCGGATCAGTTGCGAGTAATGTCGAAGTTTTCATGACTGTAAGTTTCTGGTTGTTGTGTTTGCCAAACCACACTAACACGCATGAACATGCGTTAATAACTCCCAGACCTACTGAGCGGAAACATTATCCACGTATGGTTGATCTTGGCGACCAGCCGGCCAATGGCATCGCGCTCGAACAGCGTATGACGTTCCGGGCGTTCGGCGTTTTCACCGTAGCCAATCTCATCCAGTCGGGTCAGATGGCCACCGACGTTGTAGCTGAAACGCCGGGTCAGGTTATCCACCCGCACTTCTTCAGTCAGCCGGTCCGAGGCGTCGTAGGCAAAGCTGTAAGTAGCGTTGTTTTCGTTGACCAGCGCGGTCAGGCGCACGGCCTTGTCGTACTCGTAACGCACCCGCTGGCCCTTGGCATCCTGGCGGCTGCTCGGCAGGCCACGGGCCGTACGCATCAAACGGGTGGTCTGGCCCTTGCCGTCGGTGTGGCTGATTACCTGGCCGTAGACGTTGTAGGTGAAGGTTTCCGCGGTGCCGTCCGGGTGGCTGATCCGTACCACTTCACCGTCGGGCTTGCGCTCCAGCGTGGTCGTCTGGTTCAGCGCATCGGTCACCGCGACGAGGTGCTGACGCTCGTCGTAGCGGTACCAGGTGCTCTTGCCCGAGCAGTCCTGATAACGCTCGACCTGGGCCAGGGTATTCCACCACAGGTACTTGGACTTGTAAGTTGCATCGATGATGGTATGCGGCAGGCCGTCATCGCTGTTCAGGTACTCGGTCATCTGGCCCAGTGCATCGAATTCGGCGAGCAGGTTGCCCTTGTCGTCGTAGCGCGCTCGCCAGGTGCTGCCGTCCGGATAGCTGACCTGGGTCACCAGCGTGGTCAGGTGGTGATATTCGTAGGTGGTCTTGCGGCCCAGCGGGTCGGTTTCTTCCAGCAGGCGGGCGTATTCATCGTACTTGAAGGCGAGCCGGTTGCCGTCCGGCAAGTCCAGGCCAACCATGTTGCCCTGCTCGTCCAGCTCGATGGCGTAGCGTTCGCCACCGTAGTCACGGCTGGCGAGTACGCGGTGGTCCGCGTTGTACTGCACTTCCAGCTCGCGGCCGAGCACGTCGGTGGCCCAGCTGGTGCGGGCGTCTAGGTCATAGCGGAAGTGGTAGTGCTCGCCATCGCTGGTCCAGTGCTCGACCACGCGCGGCTTGTCGCCGAGGGTTTCCCAACGGTAGTGGCAGCCCAGGCCCAGCGCGTTGCTGTGGGTTACCATCAGGCCTTCGGCGTAGCTGAAGCTGCGCACGGTGTCGCCGTTGCGGTTGATCACCGCACTCAGCTGGCCGTGTTTGTCGTAGCGGTACTGGGTGAGCGTTTCCACCGCCTGGTTGTTCACCACGCGCTTGATGTCGGTCAGGCGACCCAGCGGGTTGTCGTAGTGCAGGTGCACGCGTGTGCCGCCGGTGGCGCTGATGTCGGTCAGCGTACCGTCAGGCGTGCGGGTGAAATGCAGGAAGTGGCCGAGGGCGTTTTCGATGCGTTGCAGCGGCACTTCGCTGTTGGTGTCCGGCACTTCGCCGAAGTAGAAGAACAGGTTGCCGAGGGTTTGCAGGATGTAGTGGCCGCCCTCGGTGCACACCAGGTACACCTGCTCGTGCGGGTTGTAGATGCGCCCGGCGGCACATGCAGTGAAAGAATATCGGCTCTACCTATACTTTGGCAGAGCCAAACAAACCATTCGTTATTAAAGATCGAATCCTTATTCCCCCAATGCTCACAACAAAAACTTTAAATTAAAAACAACACATAACCGCACATCGAAAATCAGATCCAAACACTAAAAAATGTTGACGCAGAGCGCCAATTCCAGGTTCCTCTGGACCTTCGTCGAGCTTATTCGCCCTCATATAACCCAACATACTTCAACCCATTATAATTCGACTTTAGCGGCTTGGAAATTACCGTGCCACCATCAGAGTACCAGAAAATTGCATTAGCCTTAGTAATTCCAAGTCTCAAACACTCCGCCTTTAGATCCTCAATGCAACTGGAATCAACCGCAGATTCAAGCAAGATCTCCTCTAAATTCACCTCCTCCGCTTTTCTTGGTATAATTCCTATGAAATCCTCGTCATACCATCTCACACCAATATCTTTGCAAAACCCACAAACCTTATATGCTGGATCATCCAAATCCACAGAATAGTCTAATTCAAAATACTTTAGATACTCATCCTCCGAAGAGAAATTTGTACCTACCCAAACATGAACTTTTTCATACCGATCAATATCATAAGAGTCCATCTAGCATGCTCCTAGCTTCATGTGTTTGCTGTGATGTGAATCGATCACGCTAAGCGCTTGAGCTTTGCTTTGCGCGCCATTCAGGTCTTTAATTAAATTATTATGGAACAGCCTTCCAGCCCTACTACCATGGTGCGGACCGTCCGGCACAGGATTACCATGTTTGTCTGTCACACCCACAAAAGTAATATCTTTGGTTGGCACTGTCATTTCTTTAAGCTCTTGAGCGGTAAAGCCAAGTTCTTTTGCCTTCGACGCTATAGAGACAGGGAACATCTCATGTTTACCTCCCGGATTTCTAAGGGCGGCTTCTACAGCTTTTTTATTATCAACAATATCTTGAACTGAGGCGCTATTAAACCAGCTATCAAACCCGTTTTTCTCCCAAGGCACCCAACCCAAAGGGTCAACCCAAGTAGTCGGCGCCGGCACATAAACATATAAATTAGCACCGCCTCTGACACCTATTGGATCCTGAGTGACAAATCGCCCAATTTCTGGATCGTAGAACCGAAAAGTATTGTAATTCAGGCTCGATTCGCAATCAAAATACTGACCTTGGAACCGCAGGTTTTGCTCGACATCCTTGACCGGCAGACTATCTATTGCACCCCAAGAACAATACGTCGCCTGCCAAACGATCTCGCCATCACTGTCCGTCAACTCAAGCGGCGTACCAATCTGGTCAGTATGGAAGTAATAGACCTTCTGCTCCTCCCCTTCCGCCTGATCAACCCGCGCCAGCGGCGCATAGCTACCCGGCTCATACAGGTACAGGATGCTCTGCCCCGGCGTCTCCTCCCGCAGCATCCGCAAGCCCTGCCAGAGGAAGCGCTTCTGCTCGACTTCGCCGTTGATTTCCGTCTGCTTGGCTATTCGCCGCCCCAGGCTGTCGTAACGGTAGTGCCCGGTACTCTCCAGCTTGCCATTGACCAACGTTTCCGCCCGCACCAGCCGGTTCTCGCAGTCATAGCTAAAGCTCTGCAGCTTGCTGTGCCCCGAGCGCTTCTCGATCAGGTTGCCCCACGGATCGTAGCGGTACTCCTGATCCCGCCACTGTTTGATCCGGTTGTCCTTGACCTTGTCGAACTGTCGCGCATTGAAGTCCAGCCGGTTGGCTGCCGCGTCGTAGCGGAATTCCTCGCTGCCCACCAATGAGCCGGTATCGCGGCTGCGCAACTGCCCGTTGGCTTCGTACTCGTACTTGATCTCGCCCCGCAGCTTGTCCAGCGTGCGCACCAATTCACCTGCCGGGTCGTACTGATAGCGACGGTGGATCGGGTTGTACGCATGCTCCACCAGCAACGAGGTATTGATACCGGTGTTGTGCACCTGCGAGAGCTTGTCGGCCGGCAAGTTCGAGGCAAACTGCCAGGCCTTGCGCCCCATGGCGTCATAGCCAAAGCAGCTGGTGAGCTTGCCCTGGGTCCGGTACACCTCGCGGTGCAGGTCATCACGCTCCATATCGCTGATGACCTGGCCATCCAGGTTCAACTGGTGCAGGTGCCCACTGCCGTAGTACAGGTGGTTGACCTTGCGACCGTCCGGCAGGGTCAATGTGGTCAGGTTGCTGAGTGGATCATACTCGTAGCCGAGCGTGCCGTCGGGGGTAATTTCTTTGGTCAACCGGCCCAGCAGATCGTAGGCGTACTCCAGCTTTTCTTCGCCGATCCCAAGCTGCTTGCCGATCCCGGTCGGCTGCCGCTCGATGCTCAGCAACCGGTCGCCGTCGTCGTACGCGAAGGTCTGGCTCGCATCGCGGTTGATCTTGGCGACCAGCCGGCCAATGGCATCGCGCTCGAACAGCGTATGACGTTCCGGGCGTTCGGCGTTTTCACCGTAGCCAATCTCATCCAGTCGGGTCAGATGGCCACCGACGTTGTAGCTGAAACGCCGGGTCAGGTTATCCACCCGCACTTCTTCAGTCAGCCGGTCCGAGGCGTCGTAGGCAAAGCTGTAAGTAGCGTTGTTTTCGTTGACCAGCGCGGTCAGGCGCACGGCCTTGTCGTACTCGTAACGCACCCGCTGGCCCTTGGCATCCTGGCGGCTGCTCGGCAGGCCACGGGCCGTGCGCATCAGGCGTGTGGTCTGGCCCTTGCCGTCGGTGTGGCTGATTACCTGGCCGTAGACGTTGTAGGTGAAGGTTTCCGCAGTACCGTCCGGGTGGCTGATGCGCAGCACTTCACCGTCCGGCTTGCGCTCCAGCGTGGTGGTCTGGTTCAGCGCATCGGTCACCGCCACCAGGTGCTGACGCTCGTCGTAGCGGTACCAGGTGCTCTTGCCCGAGCAGTCCTGATAACGCTCGACCTGGGCCAGGGTGTTCCACCACAGGTACTTGGACTTGTAAGTTGCATCGATGATGGTATGCGGCAGGCCGTCATCGCTGTTCAGGTACTCGGTCATCTGGCCGAGGGCATCGATTTCGGCGAGCAGGTTGCCCTTGTCGTCGTAGCGCGCTCGCCAGGTGCTGCCATCCGGATAGCTGACCTGGGTCACCAGCGTGGTCAGGTGGTGATATTCGTAGGTGGTCTTGCGGCCCAGCGGGTCGGTTTCTTCCAGCAGGCGGGCGTATTCATCGTACTTGAAGGCGAGCCGGTTGCCGTCCGGCAAATCCAGGCCAACCATGTTGCCCTGCTCGTCCAGCTCGATGGCGTAGCGTTCGCCACCGTAGTCACGGCTGGCGACCACGCGGTGATCGGCGTTGTACTGCACTTCCAGCTCGCGGCCGAGCACGTCGGTGGCCCAGCTGGTGCGGGCGTCGAGGTCGTAGCGGAAGTGGTAGTGCTCGCCATCGCTGGTCCAGTGCTCGACCACGCGCGGCTTGTCGCCGAGGGTTTCCCAACGGTAGTGGCAGCCCAGGCCCAGCGCGTTGCTGTGGGTTACCATCAGGCCTTCGGCGTAGCTGAAGCTGCGCACCGTGTCGCCGTTGCGGTTGATCACCGCGCTCAGCTGGCCGTGTTCGTCGTAGCGGTACTGGGTGAGCGTTTCCACCGCCTGGTTGTTCACCACGCGCTTGATGTCGGTCAGGCGACCGAGCGGGTTGTCGTAGTGCAGGTGCACGCGGGTGCCGCCGGTGGCGCTGATGTCGGTCAGCGTACCGTCAGGCGTGCGGGTGAAATGCAGGAAGTGACCGAGGGCGTTTTCGATGCGTTGCAGCGGCACTTCGCTGTTGGTGTCCGGCACTTCGCCGAAGTAGAAGAACAGGTTGTCGAGGGTTTGCAGGATGTAGTGGCCGCCCTCGGTGCACACCAGGTACACCTGTTCGTGCGGGTTGTAGATGCGCTGGCCCGGCTGCAGGGTCACGAACGGCACTTCGCGGCCCTGGTTGTCGATAAGGTAGATGAACGAGCCCTGCCGGCGCAGGCTCTGCTCCCAGGGCAGTACCCAGCCGCGGCCGAGCACGCTGTCGACAGTCAGGTCGCTGGCGTAGAAGCGCGACCACTCGATCGGCATCAGGCCAGGCAGGCTGAAGTCGATTTCATCGGGGATCAGTTTGCGGCCGGTGGTGAGGTCGACCGGGTTGCCGACCAGGCCGCCGATGGCCCTGCGGGCGACGGGTTCGACCACGTAGCGGCTGGCCACCTCGCCGGCGACGAAGCCGGCGGTGAACTTCAGGGCGCAAGGCATGACGGCTTTCATGCCGGCCTGGGTACCCGCCTTGATCAGCTGGATACCGCCTGCGGCACCGGCGATGGCCATCAGCACATCCACGGTGGTGCGCAGCCACTCCGGGATCTCGTCATCCACTGGCAGGTAGCGATAGGTGCCACCGCCGATGATGACGTTGTCCGACCCACCGGAAATGGTCGCGCCGCAGGTCAGCTTGTCGCCCTTGCGTGCAGCCGCGACGCTGTTGATGAAGACGTTGGTCGAGCCTTCGGCAATCTGCACCGGCCCTGGGTGCTTGTCGCAGGCACCGATGCTTTTTTCGACGCGGGCAGCCTTGCGGCTGTTGATGAAAACGTTGGGTGAGGCAGTGGTTATCGTCCCTGAAGGGGACGAGAACATACTGCCTATCGCCTCTCCGGCGGCGGTCAGCAAGCTGCCCCCGATGCCGGCTGCGAGGCCGGCCAGCAAGGCCACGCCGAACCCGCAGGTGAAGGTGGCGATGGCCACCGTAGCCACCAGTGCGATCCCCAGGGCGGCCCCGATCAGGAAGCCCCCCAGCGCGCTTGTGTGCGATATCTCGTCGCCGAACCTGGCCGCTTCGAACATGAGGGGTTACTCCTGTTCGCCGTACTCGGCGCTGGTTACGGACGGGGCTCGCGGGGTGAAGCTGGCCAGCAAGTTGTCCCAGTCCTGGTTCTGCTGGGCACTGAAGTCAGCCTGTGCGGTGGTCGAGAAGATCAGGGCACGCCCGGGGCTGATGATGAAGGCGGCCTGGCGCTGATACAGCGGGCGGCCCTGGTTCATGTAGTAGGCGTCGATCTGGATGCCGGCAATGGGTGCGGTAGCCGAGAGCGAGACGGCCTTGTTGCCCATGCGGGTGTAACCACGCAGCTTGGAGGTGAGCATCTTCACCTGGCGATCGACATAGGCCTGCAGCGCTTCGTCCGGCAGCAAGGTGTCACGCGAGATGGTGATGCTCAACGGTGCTGGAACACTGGCACCCAAGACGAACATGTTGACCGTGCGGTCCTCGAAACCTGCCGGCAGCGCGATGCCGCCTTCCTGCAACTCGTAATCCATGCGATGAAAATTCCTGATAGCGAAAAAATCGGGGTTCAGCCCTGCGCGAAGCCATCGAGCATGCGGTCGAACTCGGCCAGCCACTGGCTCAGGCCCGGCTTGCTCGGGTCGATCACGCTGGAAATATCCAGCCATTGCAGCGACTCGCTGCCGGCGATGGGCACCAGCGCGCCGACCAGGCGACCGTGCCGGGGCTCGTGGCCAGCATTGAAGTGGAAATCCAGGACCTTGGCCGGGTTACCAGCCAGGTGGGAATCACGTTGACGAATCACGCGCAGTTGCGGGTTCAATTCGCGCAAGGCCTGGATCGCGCCCTCGAACAATTGCTCCAGCGGCTGCCTGGCGCGTACATCACGGCGGCGGATGCTGAGGCTGATCGGCTCGCCTTCATGCTCGATGGTGGTCTGGATGTCGCGAAAGCGAAAGCCGATCGGAAACTGCAGAGTGAAACCTGCGAAGGTGAAACCGCTGCCCACATCCTGCAACGCGGCTGGCACCGGTTCCGGCTCGGGCACAGGCTCAGGCACATGAGCGGCTTCCGCCAACCTGGCCAGCCGCGCAGCCTCCTCTTGCGCTTCGCGCCTGGCAGAGATGCGGTCGTAGATCGAGGGCTTGTACATGAACCTTGCCTCAGTCGTTGATCCGCACTGCAGCGCCAGTGATCTGGGTGGTGTCGGTGCTGGTGGTCACGATGACCTTGCCTTTGATCTCGATGCCTTCCGGGGTCAGCGTGATGCTGCTGTCGCCCACCTGCAGGATGATGTGCTGCTTGGCAGCCACCTGTATGAACTGGTTGTCGACCTGCAGGGTGTAGGAACCTTCGGTCACTTGCACCATGGTGTCTTTCTTGACCGTTTCGGTGTGCGTGCCGCCCACCGTAATCGTCCGGTTGTTCCCCACATCATGGGTTTCATCCAGCTCGATCTCGGTATCCATGTTGCGCTCGGCATGCATGATGATCTGCTCGGCGCCAGCCTTGTCCTCGAAGCGGAAGAAGTTGGCGGTACCGCCGTCGCCCTTCATCGACCGGGTCAGGAAACCACTCTGGGTCTTGTTCGCCGGCAGCGACCATGGCGGGGTGTTGGTGCTGTTGTACAGGCTGCCCATGATCAGCGGGCGGTCGGGGTTGCCATCGAGGAACACCACCACCACTTCGTCGCCCACGCGTGGGATCTGGATGCTGCCGAAGCCACCGCTGGCACCAGATTGGGCGACGCGTACCCAGCAGGAGCTCTGGTCGTTGAACTCGCCGTTGCGGTCCCAGTGGAACTGTAACTTCACCCGGCCCAGTTCATCGGTGTAGATCTCTTCGCCGGGGGGGCCGACGATGATGGCAGTCTGCGGCCCGCTGATGCCCGCCCTAGGCGTGTTCAATGCAGGGCGGAACGGAATTTTCCGGCGAATGCAGCTGAAGCTGTTGCGGTAGCCCGCCTCACCGTCGTTGGTGTAGTTGTTCTGCCCCCAGTGGGTAACCGAAAGCAGCAGAAACTGTCGGTCATCCGGGGCGTCATTGTCGTGATCGTAATGCTGACTCAATTCAAAGTAGTAGCCAGGCTCCATGACGCGACAGTTGCTCTCGCCATGGAAGGTCTTGCCGTCCACTTCCATCGCCTCCAGCCGACGCCGCGCCTTGCGCACGCCTTCATCGGCATCGGCGTAGCCGTAGAGACCTTCGTATTCGAAGACTTCATACTGGCCGACCTCGCCCTGCTGGTTGACGGAATTCAACTGCACCAGGTGTGGGTTGCCCGGTTGCTTGTAGTCGAAGGATTTCAAGGCCAGGCGCGTTGGTTGCATCCGCCGCGCCGAAGACCATTTGGTGATCGAGTCTGCGGTTTCGGTGACTGAAGCACTGTGGTAACGAATCAGCGGTTGGCGCTCCAGCTGCGGAAGCATGCTGCTGTCATCGCTGATGATCATGCGATGGCCTTCCTGGGAGTGCTCGAAGGTGAAAAACAGCCCTTCTTGCTCGAGCAGGCGCAACACGAAGTTCAGGTCCGACTCCTGGTACTGGGTGCAGTAGCTGATCGGTTTGAGCGGTTGGCTCAGACGAAACTCGTAATCGGCCAGGGTCAGGTAGTACGCAAAGACGTCCTTGACGATCTGCTCGGTGGTCTTGTCCTGGAATATCCGCGAATCGCGGCGACGGCTGAGGATCCATATCCACGGCACGAGTTCGGCAGTGTAATTGGCAATGCCGCCGTCGGCACCAGCATGGACGAAGTCCGACACGTGCGCGCTGATGTAGCGTGTGCTGCCATCAGCCAGGGCGATCCCTACCGTCACTTTCTTGCCGATGAGCTTCTTGAGCTCGATGCGCGCATCCTGGGAGATAAGCTGCACCTGGAAACTGAACAGCTCCGAAATCCCCTCGCGGCCGCTGAAGCTCAGCAGTTGCAGTTCTTGTTCGGGCGGCAGCGGCGAGTCGAAGGTAAACAGACGTTGATGCTGCGTGAGGATCGATTCGAGGGCGTCCGTAATCATGTCAATGCATCCTGCATCAAGCTGGAAATCTTGCAATGAAAACGCGCTTAAAAGAGGCTGTCAAATGATGGCGATACGCCAGATTCCATCAAGCTGACGTCAAAATGCTTCTACGGGAAGCAGTATCGCGGACTGTAGAGCAGCAGGCGGTTTTTTGGTTAATTGCATCGTATTGTGTCCATCGGTTTGATCAGTCGGTCATCGGGGGTGTACGCTCCTTGCGCTCAGCCGAGAGGCAATACACTGCGAATTTCAGGGAGAAGAATCGCCATGAGCGTGAGTGAAAACCAACTCAGCCAACTGGACCGGGAGATGGACCAGAATCACCGGGAGATGGTGATCATGTCGATCGAGGACTTTCAGGCACAAGCCCAGTTCGCCCAGAGAACTCACGGTGCAACGCAGGCTCCACAAGTGTGCACACGCACCCAGGGCGACATGCTGACCGGCACCTGGCAGAGCGTGAAATCCACCTACAACGGCCTGCCCCACACCTTCGTCAATACGACCTGGGGCGTGCCCACGGCCATGGCCGCATGGGACATGAAAAATACTGCCGGTTTCATTCGCGACATGAACGGGCTGGGCACAAAGGTGCGCTACACCATACGCAACGGCAAGCAGTACGTGATCCTCACCGGCTACCCAGGCCTGCGCAAGACGCTAAATGCTCCCCGTTATGGCATCCAGAACGCCAAGCTGGTCAGCATGGGCATCGGCAAATACGGTGTGCGCGGTTCGTCGATCAAAGGCTTCAAGCTTTCGTGTTATGTGGCGGTAGCCATCGAAGTCGCAGAATGGGTATTTGCCGACGAGCATGTGATGAGCGACCTGTTTGGCGGTATTGGCGTTGAGCTGATCAAAGCCGGTATAGCTTCGGCGATCGGGTATGCTTTCGGGCTGGCCATTGGCTCAATGGCCACTTTCGCCGCCGCACCCGTCATCCTGGGGGCTGCCGTTGTATTCGCAGTTGGCGTTGGGCTTAACGAGCTTGATGTCCGCTATGGAATAAAAAACTCGGTTAAAGCGGGCCTTCGGTATGCCGTGGACCAAATTGAATATTTGGGCCAGCAGGCCATGCAGATTAGTACCAAGGACTTGCAAAAATACGCAGAGAAACAAATCACCAATATTGCTAGCGAGGTGGCAGACACTCTCTATAACGAGGCCAAGCGCTGGGCACTGCAAAAACTTCAGCCAGGAGACCTCAATCTGCCTGGATGGCCTACTGTGCCTGAACTTCCCTCTATGCCCTCACTCCCGACGTTCAACTTTCCAAAGTTTTAACCATGACTATTCAACCTCATGAGCTCCACGAGCGCTCTCCCCACCTGTTTCGTCTCATGGCCCTCGCGACTGGCCTAGCAACTTCGATATTGGGCATTCTGTCAGCTTATTGGCTTGGGAGCAATCTACTCTCCTTGTTCGGAAGGCTCTTAACGAATGCCCCAATCGTGGTGACGCCCTATCTGGTGTTTATGCTCATCGCCATGTGTACGGTCACCCCAATCATAGTTGTTACATCACTGCATGCCTGCTGGCGCGCGAAAAAATTCGACACGCCCCCCCATTCCCGGATGTTCCGCTTTCAACATAACTCATACAAATTGACACTTTGGTCAATGATCTATATTGCGCCGGCGCTGGCATTACTCGTGACTTTTGGCCTGTGGTCGAAGGGGTACACCCCGTGCCAGAAACTCCTGATTTCAGGGTCGGCCTGGAAGGTGTACTGGGTCAATGATGTGCGATATTGCTTCAAACCTGATTTTTACAACAGCGACGAGCAACCCTGCAAGCGTGTTGGCAATCGAGCTATTTGCACGCAAGCTGATGGACAGCAGTGAGAAACACTAGTACAGCAGGGCTCTATAGATGAAAATTCGATACTCATAAACTTCATCTGTATCATCGCCCCTTAATATCAGACTGCTGGCTGTCGGCATGATCATCGCCATGCTGTTGGTCGCGGCCTTCTCGGTCTACGCCTACATCAACTACCTGTTCCCGCTGTACGGCAGATTACTGCGTGGCGCGCCTGTCGTGGAAACACCTTACCTCGCGTTCGGCCTGCTCATGGCACCGCCGGCGGTGGCAATTCTGCTGGTTGGTTGTGCGATATGTGCCTGGACCGGGAAAAAATTCGACCCGCCCGCAGGCACACGACTGCACCGCTTCCAGGCGCTGATGTTCGGGCTTTCCCTGAAGACGCTGCTCTACGTCGTCCCTGCCGTTATGGTTCTGACGACCCTTGCGCTGCTTGGCAGAGGCTACTCGCCCTGTCCTAAGCTGGTGATATCGGGCTCTGCCTGGCAATTGTTCTGGGTCAACGATGAGCGCATTTCACGCACCAGCAGAACGTCATGACTGTCGCCACTGCCATGGGCACGAAGACAATTTTTGGCGCCACCCCCAGCATGAACACTGAAATCATCAGCAGCAAAAACCAGAACGCCCAAATGCCCCCAAAAAAACGTTCAGTAGTGATCATGGAACTCGACTCTACCCGTCACTTTTCATTAGCCGACGTAGCGTGGCCATCAATGGCTGTCGCAAGCCAGCTCGTCGAGTTCATCCACCTGGCGCGAGGTGGAAAGGCCCACCGCAGACCATGTCACTGACCTGCCCCTGCGCGACCGGAGCAGGCGGCCATCCACCGCGTCGCCTGCTTCGCGGGCGTGCCCGCTCCCATAGTGATCATGCTCGTTTTCAAGGTTATTGACCAGACCGTTGCCTCTGCAGGTACGGCATAGGCCATCCAAACGGATGGACCACGCTTGATAACACCCTTGCGCGCGGCGCATTCCGTCGCGCTGCCATCATCCAGACGTGCTTTGGCAACACCTCCGGAGAATACGATCCGCGCAAAAAATGAGACCGGATTCACTTTTTGCAAAAAACTTTTGCAAAGAAATTTTCTCACGCTCATACCCCTCGCACACCCAAATTTTAGGGCTTGAACTCCCATTTCCCGCGCCCGAAACCCCAGTCAATATCACGACGCCATCATTGCGTCACATCACAAAGCGGGGAAAAAATTGCCTTCCTCGCCGGAACTTCTTCCGCAGCGAGGTGCCCTACTCGGCATTGCTGGCAACACGATATTCATGTGCCAGCACTCAAGTTTGCCGCCGTCGAGAGGCGCAATTTCAGGTCCACGCCATTGGCGTTTCAGGACGATCAAGCAGGCACATGGACGATGCACCGATGACACAGACATTCGATGTCGAAGCACTGATCAAGCTGCGTAGCCAGACGCGGGCGATCTCCGATGCGCTGAAGGCGCAGGCGGCGGATTACCTCGCCACCGTGGCACCGCTGATCCGTCCGCAAACCCTGTTTGGCGAATACCTGCAAGGCGCCCAGCGCAGCAGCGGGCGCGAAACCCAGGGCCATTTCCAGGCCCTGGTCGAACTCTACGAACGTATCGGCTCGGCTGCGCCGTTCCAGTTGGTCACCGAACTGGAAGTACCGCTCAACCTGATCAGCACCACCCCCGAACTGTTCCCGCTGGAATACGACAAGGCCCTGGAACACAGCGGCCAGGTCATCCGCATCACCAGCCCGACCCGCTGGGTGGTGGGCTTCCACGCCTTCGACCTGGCGCGGTTTCGCAACGTCATCAAAGACCCCAACCGCAGCAGCGCCGAGCTGTACCGCTTCGTGGTGCACTACCTGGTGCTGTTCTACTGCCTGAGCAAGTCGCCTGGCCTTGGCCGGCTGTTCGAGGGCCTGCGCTACAGCCTCAGCTTCGAACGCCTCAAGGGCTTTGGCGACCTGCCGTTCTGCGTCATCAGCTCGCCGGTGCGCTCTGAACTGCCTGACGACTCGGTCATCCGCAGCAGCACGCAGATTGCCGGCAACACCAGCTTCGAAGAGCTGGTGGGCCGCGACAACATCCTGGAAATGAACGACGAAATCCGTCAGCGCCTGCTGCTGACGATCGAAGGACTGTAACGCGCAGCGCCCGGCAACGGGCCGCGCAATGATTCGCAGCGAATTGCTCGCACTGGAGAACACGATGGCGAAGAAGGAAAGCACTCAGCACAAACTCGACCGCGTTCGCGCGCCTCGGGTCCATATCACCTACGACGTGGACATCGGCGATGCCATCGAGAAAAAGGAGCTGCCCTTCGTCGTCGGCGTAATGGGCGACTTTTCCGGCAACCCGCTGGAGCCGCTGCCCAAGCTCAAGGACCGCAAGTTTGTCTACATCGACCGTGACAACTTCAACGGCGTGCTCAAGGGCATCAAGCCGCGTCTGACCTACCGTGTCGACAACACCCTGGCCAAGAACGGCACCCAGCTGGGCGTGGAGCTGAACTTCAACAGCCTCGAAGACTTCGAGCCACAGAACGTGGTCAAGCAGGTCGAGCCGCTGCGCAAGCTGCTGGAGGTACGCAACAAGCTGGCCGACCTGCGCAACAAGATGGGCGGCAACGACAAGCTCGAGGAGCTGCTGATGGACGTGCTGCAGAACACCGAGAAGCTCAAGACCCTGGGCAAGGAATTCGGCCGTGAAGCCGAAGTGAAAGACCCATCCAGCAGCGATCACGCCTGAGCAGGAGCCCGAACATGACCGACAAGCAAACCGCACCGCAACAGGCCGGCGACCTGGTCGAAGTGGAAAACTTCGCGCCACAGCCCTCGCTGCTCGACAGCATCATTTCGCAAAGCCGCGTGGCCCGCTCCGACACCGAGCGCAACCGCACCCGCGACCTGATTGGCGAACTGGTGAACCAGGTACTCGAGGGCGAGATGACCCCGAGCAAGGACCTGATCGCCGTGCTCGATTCGCGTATCGCCGAGATCGACGCGATGCTCTCGGAGCAGATGAACGAGATCATGCACGCCAGCGAATTCCAGCAGCTGGAAGCTTCCTGGCGCGGCCTGAAGTACCAGGTAGACCAGACCGAGACCAGCACTACGCTGAAGATCCACCTGCTCAATGCCTCGAAGAAAGACCTGGTACGCGACCTGAAGGCCGCCAGCGAATTCGACCAGAGCGCGCTGTTCAAGAAGGTCTACGAAGAAGAGTACGGCACCTTCGGTGGCGCGCCTTTCGGCATGCTGATCGGTGACTACGAATTCAACCGCAACCCCGAAGACATGTACCTGCTGGAGGAGATCTCGCACGTCGCCGCAGCAGCCCATGCCCCGTTCATATCGGCCGCCTCCCCCGAGCTGTTCGGCTGGGACTCGTTCACCGAGATGTCCGGCCCGCGTGACCTGGCAAAGATCTTCGACACCGTGGAATACGCCAAGTGGAAGTCGTTCCGCGCCTCGGAAGACTCGCGCTACGTCGGCCTTACCCTGCCGCACGTGCTCGGTCGCCTGCCGTATGGCCCGGACACCACCCCGGTGGAAGAATTCAACTTCGTCGAAAGCGTCGATGGCCGTGACCACAACAAGTACCTGTGGATGAACGCCGCCTACGCCCTCGGCACCCGCGTTACCGATGCCTTCGCCCGCTACGGCTGGTGCGTGGCCATCCGCGGCGTGGAAGGTGGCGGCCTGGTCGAAGGCCTGCCAACCCACACCTTCAAGACCGACGACGGCGAAATCGCCCTCAAGTGCCCGACCGAAATCGCCATCACCGACCGCCGCGAAAAAGAGCTGTCGGACCTGGGCTTCATCCCCCTGGTGCACTGCAAGGGCACCGACTATGCCGCGTTCTTCGGCACCCAGTCGGCGCAGAAGCAGAAGCAGTACAACACCGACATCGCCAACGCCAACGCGCGCCTGTCGGCCCAGCTGCAGTACATCTTCGCCACTTCGCGCATTGCCCACTACATGAAGGCGATCATGCGCGACAAGATCGGCAGCTTCGCCTCGCGCATGGATGTGGAGCGCTTCCTCAACCAGTGGCTGGCCAGCTACGTGCTGCTCGACGACACCGCCAGCCAGGAGGCCAAGGCCAAGTTCCCGCTGCGCGAAGCCCGCGCCGAGGTGTTCGAAGTGCCAGGCAAACCAGGTGTGTACAAGGCCGTGACCTACCTGCGCCCGCACTACCAGCTGGATGAGCTGACTGCTTCGCTGCGCCTGGTTGCCGAGCTGCCACAGGGCGCGCGCGGCTGACAGGCCGGTGTGTACAGGGATGACACATGAGTAACCAGGCCCGCCTGCTGCCCTCGCTGCTCGACCGACTGCTGGACGACCGTCCGTACCAGTCGGCCGAGCCAGCCGCGCAACGCACCTGCTCGCTGAGCGAGTACAAGGCCAGCATCGTCCGTGACCTCGAGGTACTGGTGAACACCCGCCAGTGCCTGGTCGCCGAAGAGCTGGAGGGCTTCAGCCAGCTCGGTGGCTCCATCCTCGAATACGGCATGCCCGACTTCATCAGCCGCAGCGTGCTCGACCCGCATGATCGCCACCTGATCCAGCAGCAACTGGAGCGGGCGATCAGCACAGGGGACCGGCGCTTTCGCCGTGTCCGCGTACAGCTGCTGGCCCAGCAGAACGGCCACCGCATGTTGACCTTCCGCGTGGACGCCGTGTTGCGTCTGCAGGACATCAGCCGCCAGGTGTCATTCGACGCCGTGCTGCAGGTCAACACCCAGGAATACAAAGTGCAGAACCTCAACTGATGCTCGACGAACTGCTGCCCTACTACGAAAAGGAACTGTCGCACCTGCGCTTCCTCGGCCAGGAGTTTGCTGCGCAGTACCCGAAAATCGCTTCGCGGCTGTTGATCGAAGGCGACAACTGCGAAGACCCGCACACCGAGCGCCTGATCGAAGCGTTCTCGTTCCTGTCTGCGCGGGTGCACAAGAAGCTCGATGACGAGTTTCCGGAAATCGTCGAATCCTTCCTCGAGGTACTGTACCCGCACTACCTGCGCCCTACCCCGTCGATGTCGATTGCCGAGCTGAGCCTGGGCAAGCACGAGAAAGTCACCGAAGCCTACCGGGTGGCACGCCATACCGAGATGCATGCCAATGCCGTGGAAGGTGTGGTGTGCAAGTTCCGCACCTGCTACCCGGTAGAGCTGTGGCCTATTGCCGTGCAGCAGGCTTCGTTCGCCGAACTGGAGCGTTCGGCATTCAACGGTCACAGCGCCGACCTGGTCGCACGCCTGCGCATCCGCCTGGCAGCCACCGGCGATGCCCTGTTCGGGCAGATGGAACTGGACCGCCTGCGGTTCTTCCTCGACGGCGAAGCGACCCTGATGCTGCAGCTGTACGAGCTGCTGTTCAACAACCTGGCCAAGGCCACCCTGAGTTTCCAGGACCAGGGCCGCAGCCGCGAAGTGGCCTTGCCGACCAATGCCCTGAAAGCCGTGGGCTACGCCCGTGACGAAGGCCTGGTGGACTACTCCGAGCGCTCGTTCCTGGGCTACCGCCTGCTGCACGAGTACTTCACCTTCCCCGACAAGTTCATGTTCTTCGACCTGAGCGGCTTTGCCCGCATCCTGCAGGGCAAGGCCATCGAGCAGGTCGAGATCAACTTCTATTTCTCCGACTACGACCTCAGCGAGCGCCTGGCGCGGCTGACCCAGAACATCGGGCGCAACAACTTCAAGCTCAACTGCACACCAATCATCAACCTGTTCCGCCAGCAAGCCGAGCCGATCAAGCTGACCCACACCCAGCACGAATACCCGGTCACTCCCGATACACGGCTGCACAACGCTGCCGAAGTGATCTCGATCGACCGCGTACGGCGGGTGCGCAAACTCGGCGGCATCGACCAGGTCGCCACCTGCCACCCGTTTTTCGAACCCCGTGGCGAGCAGGACCCGCACAGCAGCTTCTGGGTGGCGCGCCGGCGCAACCAGGGCGACGCCACTGCCATGAGCATCCGCGTGGTCGACCGCGACCTGGAGCTGATCGACGCCAGCAGCGACACCCTCAGCATCGGCCTTACCTGCAGCAACCGCGATGTACCGCTGATGCTGCCGTTCGGCGGCGAACGTGGTGACTTCAACATTCCCGCCAACTCGGTGATCAAGGATATCCGCTGCCTGCGCAAGCCCACCGCCACGGTGCGTGTGCCCCTGGGCAAGGGCCTGATCTGGCGGTTGATTGCCCACCTGTCGCTGAACCATATGTCGCTGGTCAGCCAGGGCCGCGAAGTACTGCTGGAGCTGTTGTCGCTGTACAACTACCGCAATGTTTCCGCCATTCGCAAACAGATCAACGGCATCAAGGCGATCAGCAGCGAGCCGGTGGTCGCACGCATCGGCCACCCACGGCCGAACTTCGTGCGTGGCGTCGGCATCACCCTGACCCTGGACGAAAGCCAGTTCACCGGCAGCGGCGTGTTCCTGTTCGGCATGGTGCTGGACCACTTCTTCGGCCAGTACTGCTCGATGAACAGCTTCACCCAACTGACCCTGCGCACCCAACAACGAGAAAAGAGAGTCGTCCAATGGCCAGCACGTACCGGCGATCAGCCCCTGGTCTGATCGATCAGGCCCGAGCCGAGCCGCACCGATTCGAATTCTTTCAATTGGTGCGCCTGCTCCGCCTGCACTACAGCCGCACCGGGCGCATGGACCTGGCAACCCGGCCGCACGAAGACCCGCTGCGTTTTCGTACCCAGCTGTCGCTGGCGTTCCCGGCCAGCGAGGTCAGCGACCTGCACTTCGAGCGCGAAGGCAAGGTGTCGCCGGCCGGCCTGCCGCTGTCGGAAGTGCAGGTCACCTTCATGGGCCTGGTCGGGCCGTCGGGCGTGCTGCCGCGCCCGTACACAGAGCTGCTGCTGGAACGCCACGTGCAGTATCGCGACGATGCCGCCCATGCGTTTCTCGACATCTTCTCGCACCGCATGACCACGCTGTTCTACGAGGCCTGGCAGAAGTACAAATTCCATATCGAGCACGAGCGCAATGGCACTTCGGGCTTCGATGGCTACCTGCTCAACCTGGTCGGCCTCGGCCCGCGCGCGCAGCAACTCAAGTTCGAGCAGCAACCGATGGCGCTGCGCCGCGAGCTGTTCAGCTATTTTGCCGGCCTGCTCAGCCAGAAGCCGCGCAATGCGCTGAACCTCGAACGCATGCTCGGCTTCTATTTCTCGCTGCCGATCAAGGTCCGCCAGTTCGCCGGGCGCTGGCTGCACCTGCAGCCCGAACAATGCACCCAGCTCGGCCGCCGCAATGCCCAGCTCGGCCACAGCGCCGTAGCCGGCAACCGGGTGTGGGACTACCAGTCGTGCATCCGCATCGAGCTGGGCCCGCTCGGCCTGGCCGATTACCAGCGCTTCCAGCCGGGCACCGCGTGCTACCGCAAGCTGGTCGAACTGGTGCGCTTCTATATAGGCGCCGAACTGGATTTCGAAATTGCCCCGCGCCTCAAGCGCGAGGCGGTGCCACGCGCCCAGCTGGGCCGCAGCGGCAATGTCGCCCTGGGCTGGCTGGGCTGGCTCAAACGCCCTGGTCGTGACGCGGAGCCTTCGCGTTGCGCCGTCTTCCACATTCCTTACGATGGGGTCGCCTTGTGAACCTGAAGTCTCTGTTCGCCAAGCTCAACGAAACCAGCCGCACGGCCACGGAAAGCGCGGCGGCCCTGTGCCTGTCGGAGCACCATTACGACGTGGAGGTGGAGCACCTGCTGCTGCAGTTGCTCGACAACAGCGACAGCGACCTGGCGCCGATCCTGCGCCACTACGAGGTAGTCGCCGAACGCCTGCAGGCGCAACTGGTCACAGCCCTGGGCACCTTCAAGAAAGGTAATACCCGCACCCCGGCGCTGTCGCCGCACATCACCCGCATGATCGAACAAGCCTGGTTGCTGGCATCGATCGAATACGGCGTCGGCCAGGTGCGCAGCGCTCACCTGCTGCAGGCCCTGCTCGATGATGCCGAACTGCGTCGCGTGGTGATCGCCTCGGCGCCGGAGCTGGAGAAAATCAACGCCGATGACCTGCGCCTGAACCTTACCGCGCTGGTGGAAGGCAGCGCCGAGTCCAGGCAGGCCAGCCCGCTGGCCAGCCCTGCAGCGCCAGTGAACAGTACGAGCAAGGCCGGCGGCAAGACCCCGGCGCTGGACCAGTACACGGTCAACCTCACCCAGAGCGCCCGCGAAGGCCGCATCGACCCGGTACTGGGCCGCGAGTTCGAAGTACGGCAGATGGTCGATATCCTTACCCGCCGCCGGCAGAACAACCCGATCCTTACCGGCGAAGCCGGGGTCGGCAAAACCGCCGTGGTCGAAGGCCTGGCCCTGCGCATCGCCCAGGGTGACGTACCGGCGGTGCTCAAGGATGTAGCCCTGCACACCCTCGACCTGGGCCTGCTGCAGGCCGGTGCCGGGGTCAAGGGCGAGTTCGAGAACCGTCTCAAGGCAGTGATCGAAGAGGTAAAACGCAGCCTGCACCCGATCATCCTGTTCATCGACGAAGCCCACACCTTGATCGGTTCCGGTGGCCAGGCCGGGCAGAACGATGCCGCCAACCTGCTCAAGCCGGCCTTGGCCCGTGGCGAGCTGCGCACCATCGCCGCCACTACCTGGGCCGAATACAAGAAGTACTTCGAGAAAGATGCCGCCCTCGCCCGCCGCTTCCAGGTGGTCAAGGTGGAAGAACCCGACGAAGACAAGGCCATCCACATGCTGCGCGGCCTGCTCGGCAAGATGCGCGAGCACCACAAGGTAGCGGTGATGGACGAAGCGCTGGTGCAGGCCGTGCGCCTGTCCAACCGCTACATTACCGGCCGCCAGCTGCCGGACAAGGCGGTCAGCGTGCTCGACACCGCCTGCGCGCGCATTGCCCTGGCGCAATCGTCGCAGCCTGGCGCCCTGGAAGACTGCCGCCGCCAGATCGACAACCTGCATGCCGAAATCGCCGTGCTCGGCCACGAAGCCGGCAAGGGCCACGACCACGCCCGCCGCCTGGGTGAGCTGCAGGCCGCGCTGCAGGCCGAACAGCAGCAGGAGCACCAGCTGAACACGCAGTGGCAGCGGGAACTGGAACTGGTCGAACAGCTCAAGGCGCTGGACGTCGCCAGCGACGCCGATGCCGGCCAGCTCAAGGCGCTGCGTGCCGAGCTGGCACGCGTGCAGGGCGACCAGCCACTGGTCCACGCCCTGGTCGACGGCGGCGCCATCGCCCAGGTCATCAGCGGCTGGACCGGCATCCCGCTGGGCAAGATGCTGCGGGACGAGATCGACACCGTGCAGCGCCTGCCGGCCCTGCTTGGTGAACGCGTGCTGGGCCAGGACCACGCCCTGCACGAAATCGGCAAGCGCATCAAGATTTCCCGGGCGCGCATGGAAGACCCGAACAAACCGATCGGCGTGTTCCTGCTGCTTGGCCCCAGCGGCGTCGGCAAGACCGAAACCGCCCTGGCCCTGGCCGATACCCTGTACGGCGGTGAACGCAACCTGATCACCATCAACATGTCCGAGTACCAGGAAGCCCACACCGTGTCGAGCCTCAAGGGCTCGCCACCCGGCTATGTCGGCTATGGCGAAGGCGGCGTGCTGACCGAGGCGGTGCGCCGCAAGCCATACAGCGTGGTGTTGCTCGACGAGGTGGAAAAAGCCCACCCCGACGTGCTCGAACTGTTCTTCCAGGTGTTCGACAAGGGCGTGCTGGACGATGGCGAAGGCCGCGAGATCAATTTCCGCAACACGGTGATCATCCTCACCTCCAATACCGGTACCGAGCGCATCATGCAGACCTGCCTGAACGCCACCGGGCTGCCGACGCCCGAAGCGATCGTCGAAGACCTGCGTGACCAGCTCAACCATGTGTTCAAGCCGGCCTTCCTCGGCCGCCTGAGCATCGTGCCGTTCTACCCGGTGCAGGACCAGATCCTCGAGCGCATCGTCGCCCTCAAGCTCCAACGCATCGCCAAGCGCTTCGCCCGCAACCACCAGGCCGAGCTCAGCTACGACGAGGCGCTGGTCAAGGCCATCGCTGCGCGCTGCACCGAGGTCGACAGCGGTGCGCGCAACATCGACAACATCCTGTCCCAGACCCTGATGCCCGAACTCGCCCAGCGCGTGCTCGAGCGCATGGCCCAGGACGCGCCGATCGAGCGCCTTGCGATCGAGCTGGGCAGCGATGGCGATTTCGCCTATCGCCTGGCCTGACCAGTACCCGGAGGTTTTGCCGTCATGCAACACAAGCACACCACCCTCAAACGCCTGACCGCAGCTGCCCTGTTAGTGGCGCTGGCCGGCTGCGGGGTCACCGACCGTATCGGCAAGCGCATGGAAGACAGCTGGGCGGCCGACATGCTGGCCGACAGCGAAAAGGTCATCCTGACCTCCGACGGCGGCAACCAGCTCAACCCCGATGCCGAGGGCAAGCCGCTGTCGGTGGTGATGCGCGTGTACCAGCTGACCGACCTCGAACGCTTCGCCGCGACCGATGCCGAGACCCTGTGGGACACCCCGGAAAAGGCCTTGGGCAACACCCTGGTGGAAGCCCGCGAAATCACCCTGCTGCCGGGCATCGGCCAGATCGACCAGTGGCCGCTGGCCAAGAGCGCGCGCTACGTCGGCGTGGCAGCGTTCTTCCGTGACGAACAGGACGCGCGCTGGAAAGTCGCCTTCGACGCCAACTCGCTGCGCAAGGACGGTATCTGGTTCTCCTCCGACGGCCTGCGGGTGCTGGTGGACAACACCGAAATCAGCGCCATGCGTGGCGTGGACGTACTGAACAAACCGCCGACCGCCGACCAGCTGGCAGCCGCGCAGAAGGCCGGGGACAACGCACCGACGCTCACCGACAAGGTGCAGGACGCCGTGCTCGACAAGGCCAGCGATGCCGCCGGCAAATCGGCGCAGAACGCCATGGATTCAACCTTCAACTCTTTAGTGGATAGCGTCAAATGAGCAAGCAGAGCCGGGTGATGTGGTCGGAAGGCATGTTCCTGCTGCCCCAGCACTTCCAGTACCAGGATGAGTTCCACCAGCACCAGCTGGCCGAGGCGACCCTGCGCACTACCCCGTTCCATTGGGGTGTGCAGGCACTGCAGGTGGATGAGGACGCCCTGGCCAGTGGTTCGCTGCAGCTCAAACGCCTGAAGCTGGTGTTCCCCGATGGCAGCCTGTACGACGCACCGCAGCACGACCCGCTGCCGGCTGCCCGCGATCTCAAGGACCTGCTCAAGGCCAACGACCTGAAGGTCTATGCCGCCTTGAAGCTGCCCGAGCCGTTTGGCCTGAACTACGTCGAGGACGGCCAGGAACACAAGGCCGCGCGGCGTTTCCGCAAGCAGTTCGATACCCTGCCCGACCTCAACGAGGGCGAGCTGGAAAACGAAATCACCAGCCTGCGTCTGAACGTGGTGCTGCTGGTGGACGGTGACAGCCTGGACGGCTACAGCCACTGCCCGCTGGCCAAGCTGACCCGCAACAGCATGGGTGGTTTCAATCTCGACCCGCATTTCGTCCACCCGACCCTGCACCTGGGCAGCCACGAGACCCTGGCCGGCATCGGCAAGCGCCTGCTCGGCGCCCTGCAGGCCAAGAGCAAGGCCCTGTCCGGCCGGCGCCGCGAGCGTGCCGACCAGATCGCCGAGTTCGGCTCCAGCGACGTTACCCTGTTCTGGCTGCTGAACACCGTCAACCGCGCACACCCGCAACTGGCCCATCTGCTGGCCCACCCGCGCCTGCACCCGGAACGCCTGTACCTGTTCCTTGCCGACCTGGCTGGTGGCCTGTTGACCTTCACCCTGGACACCCAGCTCAGCAACATCCCCGAGTACGACCACCACGACCCGGCCGCGTCGCTGGTCAAGCTCGACGAGATGATCCGGGTGATGCTCGACAACGTCGTGCCCAACCAGTGCATCGTCATCAACCTCACCCAGAACAAACCGTCGTACTGGCAGGGCCAGCTGCGCGACCCGCGCCTGACCGAGGCCGACTTCTATATCTCGGTACACGCCGACATGCCCGGCGCCAGCCTGCTGGAACTGGTGCCGCGGGCGTTCAAGGTCGGCTCGCCGGAAGACATCGAGGTGGTGGTCAACAGCGCCATGCCCGGCGTCACCCTCAACCATGCCGCACGGCTGCCCAATGCGATCCCGGTGCGCCTGGACAACCAGTATTTCGCCATCGAGCCGCACGGCCATGTCTACGAGCGAATGATGAATGCCCAGACCATCTGCTTCTACGCGCCCAGCGCCTTTACCAACCTCAAGCTTGAACTGATGGCGGTGCTCAAATGACCGAAGCCGTATTGCAACAGGGCGCCGTCGCGGCCGCCAACGACAAACCGACGCTCAAGGACCTGGTCCAGGACTTCATCAGCATGGCCCTGATCGTGCGTCGTGGCCGTCAGGTCACTTCGGTGCAGGCCTTCGAAGGGAGCGTGGAACGTTTCTTCGCCAACCTGGAGCGTGAAGCCCGCGCCGCCGACTACAGCGTCGAACAGGTCAAGGACACCCAGTACGCGCTGTGCGCCTTCCTCGACGAGAGCGTGCTGCGCGCTGGCGACAACCAACTGCGCCAGCACTTCGAACTGCAGCCACTGCAGTTCCGCTACTTCGGCGTGCACCTGGCTGGTGAAGGCTTCTTCGAGAAGGTCGATGCGCTGCGCGCCGACGTCAAGCAGAACATCGATGTGCTCGAGGTCTACCACCTGTGCCTGGCCCTGGGTTTCGAGGGCAAGTTCAGCCTCGGCCAGAAAGACCAGCTGCGCTACCTGGCCAATACCCTGGGCCAGGATATTGCCCGTTACCGCAAGGCGCCCAAAGCACTGTCACCGGACTGGGCGCTGCCCGATCAGGTGTCGCAGATGCTGCGCCATGAGGTGCCGCTGTGGGTGTACCTGGCGCTGATCGCGCTGGTCTGCGTCGCCGTGTACCTGACGCTGGACTGGTTGCTGGACAAGGACGTTGCCGCCCTTTCCGAACAAATCCGCCAGCTGTTCAGTGCCTGAGTGCACTTCAGGTAGCCGAGTCAGGAAGACATGAAAACATTACTGCGCCTTTTGAAGAACTTCTGGTTTCTCCTGCTGCTGCTGTGGCTGGCGAGCCTGTTGACCTGCTGGTTGGTCGCCCCGCTGCTGCCGTGGCTGCACCAGCACGTCCCCGAAGCGCTGGCGATCATAAGCGCCTGCTTCCTGCTGGTGATCGTGCTACGCCAGTACCAGCGCATTCGCGCCGAGCACAACCTGGAAAACCTGCTGCAGATCGAAGTGGATCGGTCGTGGAATGCCACCGGCGAGTTCCGTGACCAGCAGGTGCTGCGCGAGCGCCTCAAGCATGCCATCGCCATGCTGCGCACCGACCGCTCCGCCGGTGGCGGTGGCAAGGCGGCGCTGTCCGACCTGCCCTGGTACCTGGTGGTCGGCATGTCGGCGGCCGGCAAGACCTCGCTGCTGACCCATTCCGGCCTGTCGGCCAGCATTGCCACGGCCAACGACAGCGAGAGCGGCACCCAGCACTGCGACTGGTACTTCAGCCCCGACGCGGTGATGATCGACACCGCCGGCCGCTATCTGCGCGATGACCAGTCGGCCAGTGAGTTCTCGGCCTTCCTGCGCATGCTGCGCAAGCAGCGCGGCAAGGCGGCGATCAATGGCCTGGTAATGGTGGTCAGCCTGCCCGAGCTATTGGCGGCCAACGGCGATGAGCGCAATGCCCTAGCGGCCCAGTTGGTGGCGCGGGTAGAAGAGTACGCCGAGTGCCTCGATGCCAACCCGCCGGTCTACCTGATGCTGAGCAAGACCGACCAGTTGCCGGGCTTCAGCCAGGCCTTCGACGGCCTCGACCTGCACGAGCGCCAGCAGCCGCTGGGCATGACCTTCGGTCTGTCGGAAGTCCGCAACAACGGCCTGCACGCCGTGCTCCAGACCCGCCTGGGCAATCTGCAAAGCCACATTCGCCAGCATGTCGACGCGCAGGTGATCGCCCTCGGTGCCGAAGCCGACAGCACCCTGCTGAACTTCCCGCAGTACTTCGCCGCCCTCAGCGGTGTCCTCGAGCAGTTCCTCGAACACTTCACCCGCGGCCATCGCGGCGGTGCCCCGCTGCTGCTGCGCGGCCTGTACTTCACCAGTGCGCTGCAGACCGGACAGCAGCTGGGGCAGGTCTATGAGGACGTCATCGCCGACGAATTCGCCCTGCAAGCCGCGTACGATGAGCACGCCGAGAACGTCGGCAAGGCCGTGGGCAACCGCAGCTTCTTCATAACCGACACCTTCCGCCAAGTGATCTTCCCCGATCGCGACCTGACCCTGTACCAGTCGCGCCTGGGCCGCCAGGCCACTTTCAGCCCGCTGCTGCTTGGCCTTGCTGCCGCCACCGGGTTGCTGTTCATCGGTTGGCAGGCGCTGTCGTTCGCCAATAACCGCCAATGGCTGGACAGCCTGCGCGGGCAGTTGGCGCAAATCGAGCAGGCAGAAGACCGCGAGCAGCAACTGGCCGCAGGCAAGGGCCTGGAAGTACTGCGTGAACAGATGGCCAACGTCGAGGCCCATCGCCTGCAGGGTGTGCCACTGCAACTGGGTGGCGGCCTGTACCATGGCGAGGCAATCCACCAGGTGACTCGCAATGCCTATCTGGCGCAACTGCGCAGCCAGGCGCTGGAACCGATCGCCCGCAGCCTGCAGGTGCAGATGCGGGCGTTCAACACCTTCGCCAGCGGTATCAACCAGGAGTTGGAATTCACCCCAGCGCCGCTGCCGAAAAAACGCAATGGCAAGCCATTGGCCCCGGCCGTTGCGGCCAAGGCCCAAGCCGCGCTGGGCAACACCCGCGCCGGCGCCTATGCCGCCAAGGTCAACCTGGCCACCGCCAGTGATGCCGCCGAGCTGTCCGCCACCACCGGTGGCCTGTCACTGTCCGAAGAAATGCTCGGGCGCCTCGACGAGCAGCAGGTGGCCTCGATCATCGATGCCTACAACACCCTCAAGCTGTACCTGTTGCTGACCGAGCCCCAGGGCCATCCCGACCCGGCCTTCGTCGCTGCCAGCCTGCCCCAGGCCTGGGCCAGCGCCGCCGCCGAAGGCACCCCGGCCGACGCAGCCGTGATCGCGGAAAATGCCCCGCTGTACGTGCAGCTGCTGGAACAGGGCCAGGCGCCGTCGTTGCCGCGCAACGAACAGCTGATCAACGAAACCCGGCAGAACCTCAAGTCGTTCATGATCTCCAGCTCGCTGGTCGATCGCGAGTACCTGCGCCTGCAACTCGAATCGAGCCGCCAGTTCCCGGCGCTGAGCCTCAACGACCTGGTCCCACTACCTGGCCGCGCACTGCTGTACAGCTCCGCCGGCGTGCCGGCAATCTATACCCGCCAGGGCTGGGACACCTTCGTCAAACCCGAACTGATCAAGCTGGTGTCGGGCAACCTGCGCAACGAGTCGGACTGGGTGCTGGACGGCGAAGGCGGCGATGCCATCGTGCAGAAGGCCAACTTCGTGCGCGAGTTCATGACCCGCTACAAGCGCGACTACACCCAGGCCTGGTACAAGATGGTCAGCAGCGTGGGTGTGCGCCACTTCGCCGACCTGGCCTCGGCCACCCAGCAGCTGGGGCTGCTCAGCGACGTGCAGAATTCGCCGGTGAAGAACCTGCTGGCGGCAGTCAATGACAACACCCAGTGGGACCTGCCGGTCAAGCACGCCATCCCGGCCCCCGGTAGCACCCGCGATGACGGCTTCTGGAGCAAGGTCAGCGGCCTGCTCGACACCAAGGACGCCCTGCCCGCCAACGTCGCACCGGCCCTGCCGGCGGTGGACGACGGCAGCCTGGCCAAGCGCTTCGAGCCGGTGGCGCGGGTATTTGCCGAAAACAACGCCGAAGGCGCCGACAGCACCATCATGGACCGCTACCTGGCCGCCTTGCGCAAGCTCAAGGTGCGCATGAACAACATCCAGCGTTCGCAGGATGTGGGCAAGAGCAGCAAGCAGCTGATCAGCGAGACCCTGGAAGGCCAGCCGAGCGAAGTCACCACCGTGCGCAACTACGTGGAAAGCAGCGTCGACACCAGCCAGGACAGCCTGTCGCGCGCGTTGCAGGGGCTGTTCAGCCTGCCTATCCAGTATGCCTGGGCAACCCTGCGCGACCCGGCTGGCCAGCAGATAGCCAAGGCCTGGGCGCAGCAGATCGCCAAGCCTTGGGAACAGGTCATGGCACACCGTTACCCGATTGCCGGCAGCAGCCGCAACGAGGCGTCGGTGAAAGACCTGCAGCGCTTCGTCGACCCTGACAGCGGCTTGCTCCCTGCCTTCAAGCGCAACGAAATCGGCAACCTGGCCGGTGGTGAAGGCCTGGGTGTGGGCGATGGCAAGGGGCCGGCGCTGGTCAACCCCGGCATGCTCAACAGCATCGACAAGGCCAGCTCCGTGGGCCAGGTGATCGCCAGCCTGTCGGACCGTGACAACGGCTTCGAAATCATGCTGGAGCCTTCAGCCAACTTCACCGACATCGTGTTCACCCTCGATGGCCAGGAGCAGCACTACCGCAACGGCCGCAGCAGCTGGAACCGCTTCGCCTGGCCGGGCACCAGCAACGCCCCCGGCGCCCGCCTGGACGTGGTCACCCTGAGTGGCGCGCGGGTCACGGTGTTCGACTTCCCGGGGCGCTGGGGCCTGCTGCGCATGAACGAAAGTGCCCGCGTCGACGACCTGGACGGCATTCAGCAGCGCTTCAGCTGGAATACCGCCAATGGCCGGGTGAGCCTCGTAGTGCGCAACTTCGGTGGGGTGAAACTGACCGACCTGGGTGACGTCAAGGCCCTGAGTGCCCTCAACGACAGGGGCGCCCAATGATCGGTTGCTTCGGCAAGCTGCCGTCGAGCGCAGACTTCGTCAGCCTGCATGGCGCGGCGGAGGAAGTTTGCGAGTTCGACGCCTGGCTGCAGTCCGCGCTGGCGGCGATGCGCCACCGCGAGGACTGGCAGGCGTTGTTCGACTCACTGCCGATGTGCTTCTTCAATTACCGCGCACGCAATGGCAACTGGCTGCTGGGCGGCCTGTTGAGCTCGCGCGATGCCAGCCAGCGGCGCTACCCGTTTTTCATCTTCCAGCTGCTCAAGGGCGAGGAAGGTGCGGCGCTGGCGAACCCGTTCACCCTCGCCGAGCTGTTCAGCACGCAGATCAAGCCGTTGCTGCACCAGGCTGTGCAAGGGGCCGACTGCGCCAACCTGTTCGAACGGATCAAGGCGCTGCGCCCATTACAGCCCCAGGACCTGGACCTGTTCCGCAGGGTACATGCCAAGTTCCTACATGACTTCAGCTTCAGCGATATCGCCCGTGCCCTGCACGGTTCCTGGCCCGGCTTCGACAGTGCCACTGCGCTGGCAGGGCTGCAGGCAAGCCGGGCCGTGCTGCACGGCGACTTCGAGGGTGGTATCGAGTTGCCGTTGCCGGCCGAACGCGGCCTGAAAAACCCCACGGCCGACCTCTGGCTGACCTGGCTGGCCCGCATGAGCCGACACCCCGGCGTGCCGGCGGTGAGCCTGCTGGCCGACGACTTCATGCTCCCCCGGCTGTACTGCTTCCCGTCGCGCCACGCCAACTGTGCCTACCGCCTGCTCAGTGGCTGCGCCGACGCACGCCAGCACCTGGAGTTGCTCAGCCCGCTGGCCGTGGCGCCATGGCAGCACGATTACGACCGCCCTCTTGAACACGTCATCGACCAGTTCGTCGATGCGCTGGATGCGACGCCTGTATGAACAAGATCAAGTACTACTGCCTGCGCTACCAACCCTACCTGCTGGGAGTGGCGTTCTTCCTGGCGATCTTCCTGGTCTGGGCCATCGGTTGCGCCCTGGGCTTTGCCTCGCTGCATAGCCTGCTGGCCGGCATCGGTGTGTTTTTGCTGCTGTCGGCGGGCTATGTACTGCTGCTGTACCGCGGCGCCGGCCAGCACCACAACCTCGAAGGCCTGCTGCGCGACGACGCCGACCAGGCGGTTCTCAACGCCACCCCGGCAGACCGTGAAGAAGTCAGCCTGCTGCGCGAGCGCCTGCTGCAGAGCATCGAGCGCCTGCACAGCAACAAGCCACGCGGCACCTCGGCCAAGGATGCGCTTTACGCCCTGCCCTGGTACCTGGTGATCGGCCAGCCGGCTGCAGGCAAGAGCACCATGATCCTGCAGTCGGGCCTGAACTTCCCCTATGCCGAGCGCGAAGGCGCACGGGTGGCGGGCCTTGGCGGCACACGCAACTGCGACTGGTTCTTCAGCTCCGAAGCGGTGCTGCTGGACACCGCCGGGCGCTACATGAACAGCCCCGAAGAAGCCGGCAAGTGGCGCGGCTTCCTGCAACTGCTTCGCCAGCATCGCCAACGCCGCCCGCTCAACGGCTTGATCGTCAGCGTCAGCATTGCCGACATCCTGCATGGTTCGGCCGAGGACCAGGAGCGCGTGGCCAAGCGCCTGCGCGAACGCATCCAGGAAAGCTGCGCGCTGCTGGAAGTGCGTCTGCCGATCTACCTGGTGTTCACCAAGTGTGACCTGATCCCCGGTTTCACCCCGTTCTATCGCCAGCTGGACGACGCCGCGCGTGGTGAAGTGTTGGGCAAGACCTTCTCGCACAAGGGTTACGAGCAGGCCGACTGGGGCCAGCGCTTCGGCAAGGCAATGGACGAGCTGACCGGTTACTGGCAGCACGTGGCGAGCCAGCAACTGGTGCAGCAGGACATTCAGGTCACCCGACAAAACAATGCTGCCTACCGTTTCCCGCTGGAGCTGGCCGCGCTCAAGCCGCGCCTGCAACAGTTCGTCGACAGCCTGTTGCGTGCCAACCCCTACCAGAATGCCGAAATGCTGCGCGGGTTCTATTTCACCGCCGCGCTGCAGGCTGACGAAGCCCAGTGGGGCAGCCATGGCCAGCATGTGGCCGAACGCTTCGCCCTAGAGCACGCCGAAGGAACTGCCACGGCCGGCAGCCAGCCGGCACCGCTGTTCATCAACAGCCTGTTCCGCAAGGTGATCATCCCCGACCAGCACCTGGTGGCGCTGTACACCAGCAACCAGCGGGAGCGCCGACGCAAGGCTGGCTGGATTGGCGCTGCAGGCCTCGCAGGGTTGGTGCTGTGCAGCCTGTGGGGCTGGTCGTACCTGAACAACCGCGCCACCCTGGCCAGCATTGCCGGCGAACTGGCCCAGGCCAAGGCCGACGACCAGGCTGCCAGCGGCCAGTACACTGCCTGGCGCAGCCTTGACCGGTTGCGCTTCTGGGCCGCGCACTACTATCAGCAACACCACGAGCAAGGCGTGCCGCTCGGCATGCGCCTGGGCCTGTACCAGGGCCATGAGGTCGAGCCGCTGCTGCGCAGCCGTTACTTCGCCACGCTGCAGAACGTGATGCTCAAGCCCACGGCCGACAACCTGACCCGCACCCTGTACCTGTTGACCACCCTCAAGGTCTACCAGCGCAACACCCGCGAGCTGCAACCGGTGAGCGGCGTCGATAGCGTCGAGGCCGAGGCACTGCCACATGACAACCGCGCGCAGTCGATCGCCGACTTCGGCAAGGCGGCCCTGGACACCTACGTGATGCTCTCGCCCGCCCGCCGCGAGAGCGCCGACCCGGCGTTGCTCAAGGCGCGCCTGCCGGACTACTGGTACCCGGCCATCGCCCGCCACACCGGCAAGAGCATGGCCGCCGCCGCCAGCGAGGCCGGCGGCAACCAGGACTACCTGTACGCCAGCCGCCAGATCACCTTCTATAGCGACCAGATCCGTGAACCGGATGTGCCACGTATTCTCGACAACGCCTTCCTGATGTCCAGTTCGCGCAATTACATCGACAGCCTGCGCGCCCAGTCGCTGCGTTCGATCGAGACGATCACGCTGGAGTCCGACACCCTGTTCGCCTTTGGCCGTGCAGACTTCCAAAGCCTGAAGAGCGAAGGCCAGAGCCAGCTGAGCGCGATCGCCAGCAAACTGCTGAACACCCCCAACATCGGCAAGATCATCATTTCCGGCCATGCCGACCAGCTCGGTGACAGCCAAGGCAACCTGCAAGTTTCGAAACAACGGGCACAGACCATTCGCACTTATCTGGTCGGCAAGGGCGTACCCGCCGAACTGGTGGTCGCCCAAGGCGAAGGCAGCCGCAAGCCGCTGGTCAACTGCGACCTGCAGCAGCCACGGGCGCAACTGATCAAGTGCCTGGAGCCCAACCGCCGGGTGGAAATCGAAGTCCGCGGGCTCAACTGAGGCCCGCTGCAAGAACCGGCCACCCAGGCCTCACAGGAGGAGGCCCGGGTGGCGGAAAGCTACCTCTGCCGAGGTATTCGGCGAGGTCAAAACCAAGGGGCGCATGAGCAACCCTTTAAATGTTGTTAATGGAGAGTTTCACAATGGCATTTGACGCGTATATCCAAATCGACGGCATCCCGGGCGAAGTACTGGATGCAAAGCACAAGGACTGGATCGAAGTGCTGGGCTACGAGTACGGCGCCACCCAGGCCACCTCGGCTACCGCCAGCTCCTCGGGCGGTGCGTCGTCCGAGCGTGTTGCCCTGAGCGACTTCAAGATCCGCAAGGCGGTCGACAAGGCTTCGGCCAAGCTGTTCGAACACTGCTGCACCGGCAAGCACATCGCCAAGCTGAAGCTGAACGTGAACCGCGCCGGTGGTGACAAGGTCACCTACCTGACCATCGACATGGAAGAAGTCGTGGTGTCCTCGGTGCGCTTCGTCGCCGGTGGCAACCAGGGTGGTGAAGACAAGGCTGTGAGCGACCTGCCGATCGAAGAAATCAGCTTCAACTTCGCCCGTATCAAGACCACCTACACCCAGCAGAACCGCACCGACGGCCAGGCTGGCGGCAACATCGTCGGTGGCTGGGACCGCACCGCGAACAAAGTGTTTGCCTGATAACCAGTGTGCCCGGGGGCCGCTACGGCGGCCCACATCCCACAGCGTGCCAGGTGATCTGGCACGCTGTTCATCCGCCTGACCAGAGTGTTTTATGCCTGAAATCCTCAATGACCTCTCGCAGGCCATGCTGGCCGCACCTATCGCGGGTGGCAGTGGCGAAGACTTGAGCTTCTCTGCCTTGTTCGACCAGATCAAGGAGGCGCGCCGGGCGGACCCTGACTACCTGACCCAGGGCGACTGGCAAACCGACTTGAAGACCGCCGACTGGGAGCAGGTGATCGACCTGTCGGCCCAGGGGCTGGCGCAGCAAAGCAAAGACTTGATGCTGGTAGCCTGGCTCAGCGAAGGGCTGGCCCAGCGAGAACATTTCGAAGGCATTACCTTTGGCCTCCAGCTGACCGAACAGATCCTGGAAGCATTCTGGGACACCCTGTATCCAACGCTCGAAGACGGCCTGGACGAACGCGCCGCCCGGCTTTCCTGGCTCAAGACCACGCTCACCGACATCGCCGGTGGCTTGCCCATTACCCAAGGGCAGAATTTTGGCGTGTTGCGCTATGACGAATCACGCCACGTAGAAAACCTCGCCTTGCAGAACCCCAAGGCGATGCAGGCCGCGCTGAACGAAGGCAAGATCAACGCCGAGATCTTCCAGCGTTCGGTGGCGCTTAGCGACACCGAACACCTGCGCGCCAAGGCCCTGCAGATCGGTGCCAGCCTGCAGGCCTGCAAACGCCTGCAAGCCAGTGCCGACCGCCTGTTCGGCCATGAGGCGCCCAGCTTTGCCAGCCTCGCCGACATTCTGTCGCGCGCCAGCCAGTTGGCGGAGAAGCTGCTCAAGG
The DNA here is from genome assembly GCF_017490805.1 of Pseudomonas sp. 43(2021). Lineage (NCBI taxonomy): Bacteria > Pseudomonadati > Pseudomonadota > Gammaproteobacteria > Pseudomonadales > Pseudomonadaceae > Pseudomonas > Pseudomonas sp. 43(2021). The sequence goes on along the minus strand of NZ_JAFGYJ010000012.1, from coordinate 98,836 downwards.
ACCGCGGCGTCGAACTGCACCCTGCAGCCGTGGCGGTTGCAGAACCCGAAGCCACCGTTGCCCCCGCCAGCGAAGCAGGTGAACCGATGAACACGCCCGTCCAGGCCACCGCGCCTGCGCCCATGCGCACTACCCCACTGACCCGCGACGAGGCGTTCACCATGCTTGCGGGCATCGCCCAGTTCTTCAAGCAGAGCGAACCGCAAAGCCCGGTGCCTTACCTGATCGAACGCGCCATCAAGTGGGGCAACATGCCGCTGGAAGGCTGGCTGAGCGATGTGATCAAGGACAGCAACGTGGTGGACAACATTCGCGATGTACTGGGTACCCGCGAGCCAAGGTCCTGATGCTGTATCGGCCACACCGGCCTCTTCGCGGGCATGCCCGCTCCCACAGGGACCGCCTACAACCTGGACACTGCGCATGCCTGTGGGAGCAGGCATGCCCACGAAGAGGCCAGTACAGCCACCGCAAATACTGCTAACGTGAGTGCTCTCAACCGCCAAGGACCGCTCAGATGCCGCCACGTTCACCCGCCCCCACCGGCTTCATCCGCGTCCGTGGCGCCCGCGAGCACAACCTGAAGAACATCGATGTCGATATCCCCCGTGACGCACTTGTGGTGTTCACCGGCGTGTCCGGCTCGGGCAAGTCCTCGCTGGCCTTCTCGACGCTGTATGCCGAAGCCCAGCGCCGTTACTTCGAATCGGTCGCGCCCTATGCCCGGCGCCTGATCGACCAGGTCGGCGTGCCGGATGTCGACGCCATCGAAGGCCTGCCACCGGCCGTGGCCCTGCAGCAGCAACGCGGCACACCGAGTGCACGTTCCTCGGTGGGCAGCGTGACCACCCTGTCCAGTTCGATCCGCATGCTCTATTCCCGCGCCGGCCACTACCCGGCCGGCCAGGCGATGCTGTATGCCGAGGACTTCTCGCCCAACACGCCGCAGGGCGCCTGCCCGGAATGCCATGGCATGGGCCGGGTCTACGAAGTGAGCGAAGCGACCATGGTCCCCGACCCGTCGCTGACCATCCGCGAGCGCGCCGTAGCCGCGTGGCCCATGGCCTGGCAGGGGCAGAACCTGCGCGACATCCTGGTGACCCTAGGCTATGACGTCGATATCCCCTGGCGCGACCTGCCACAGGCGCAGCGCGACTGGATCCTGTTCACCGAAGAAACACCCACTGCACCGGTGTATGCCGGGCTGACCCCGGCGCAGACCCGCGCCGCCCTCAAGCGCAAGCAGGAGCCCAGCTACCAGGGCACGTTCATGGGTGCCCGGCGTTACGTCCTGCACACCTTCATGCACTCGCAGAGCGCGCAGATGCGCAAGCGCGTGGCCCGGTTCATGCGCCCCAGCCCCTGCCCGCTGTGCCAGGGCAAGCGCCTGAAGCGCGAAGCGCTGGGGGTGACCTTCGCCGGCCTGGATATCGCCGAGCTGTCGCACCTGTCGCTGCAGGCGCTGGCCGAGGTGTTCCGCAAAGTGGCGGCAGCAGACTACCTGGCACAACAGCAGGACGACCTGACCCTGGAAAAGCGCCTGGCGGCGCAACGCATCGCCAACGAACTGCTCGAACGCATCGACACCCTGCTCGACCTGGGCCTGGGCTACCTGGCCCTGGAGCGCAGCACCCCGACCCTGTCCTCTGGCGAACTACAGCGCCTGCGCCTGGCCACTCAGCTGAACTCGCAACTGTTCGGCGTGATCTACGTGCTCGACGAGCCGTCTGCCGGTTTGCACCCGGCCGACAGCGAAGCCCTGTTCGACGCGCTGCAGCGCCTGAAGCAGGCTGGCAACTCGGTGTATGTGGTGGAACACGACCTGGACACCATGCGGCGCGCCGACTGGCTGGTGGATGTAGGGCCTGCTGCTGGCGAACATGGCGGCACCATCCTCTACAGCGGGCCACCTAAGGGCCTGGCCCAGGTCGAGCAGTCATGCACCCGGGCCTACCTGTTCAATACGGCGGCACAGGCCACACGCACGCCACGCCAGGCCCACGACTGGCTGAAGCTCGAAGGCATCTGCCGCAACAACCTGGACAACCTCAGCGCCGAGTTCCCGCTGGGCTGCTTCACCGCCGTGACCGGTGTTTCCGGCTCGGGCAAGTCGAGCCTGGTCAGCCAGGCCCTGCTGGAGCTGGTGGGTGCGCACCTGGGCCATGCCGAGCAGCGCAACGAGCCCGAAGAGCAGAGCCTGGAAGATGAACCCGAACAGGCCAGCAGCGGGCATGTAAGCGCGGGCCTTGGCAGCATCAGGCGCCTGGTGCAGGTCGACCAGAAGCCGATCGGCCGCACGCCCCGCTCCAACCTGGCCACCTACACCGGCCTGTTCGACCACGTGCGCAAGCTGTTCGCCGCCACCGAACAGGCCAAGGCACAAGGCTTCGATGCCGGGCGTTTTTCCTTCAACGTTGCCAAGGGCCGCTGTGAGAACTGCGAAGGCGAAGGCTTCGTCAGCGTCGAGTTGCTGTTCATGCCCAGCGTCTATGCGCCCTGCCCGACCTGCCATGGCGCCCGTTACAACCCGCAAACCCTGGCGGTGAGCTGGCAAGGCATGAACATTGCGCAGGTGCTGCAGCTGACCGTCGACCAGGCCCTGCAGGTGTTCGCCGAACAGCCAGCGGCGCGGCGTTGCCTGCAAGTGTTGCAGGACATCGGCCTGGGCTATCTGCGCCTGGGCCAGCCGGCCACCGAACTGTCCGGCGGCGAGGCGCAGCGCATCAAGCTGGCCACCGAGCTGCAACGCATGGCCCGTGGGGCGACGTTGTATGTACTGGACGAACCTACCAACGGCTTGCACCCGCAGGACATCGACCGGCTGCTGGTGCAGCTCAACCGCCTGGTCGATGGCGGGCACAGCGTGGTGGTGGTCGAGCATGACATGCGGGTGGTGGCGCAGAGCGACTGGGTGATCGACATCGGGCCGGGGGCCGGGGATGCCGGGGGGCAGGTGGTGGTCAGCGGCACGCCGCAAGTGGTGGCCGGATGTGCTGAAAGCCGCACTGCGGCGTTTCTGACCAAGGCCTTGTAGCGCCTGCACCGGCCTCTTCGCGGGTACTCACAGCTTGCAAGGTCTGTGGTGAACCTGTGGGAGCGGGTTTACCCGCGAAGAGGCCACCGCAGCACATGCCGAGATGCCGTCTTGCCACGATTGCGCCGCTCTAGTCCGTAGGTTCTAATCGCGCACGACCCGTTTGCCTTTGTCACTCAAGGAAGTGTCACCATGTACAGGAAGATCCTGCCGCTGGCGCTGTTGGCACCCCTGGCCGGTTGCTCGAACAGCGAGGACACCAGCGAGGCCAGTTTCCACAAGGCTGCCCAGGCCTACCTCGATACCCAATACCCGCACTGCTTCGTCATCAGCTCATTCCCCACCAAAACCCAGGACTTCGACCTCCATGGCACCAACAAGGCGTTGCATGCCCTGGCCCAGGTAGGCGTGGTCAGCGAAAAGGAGATCTCGCGCACCGAGGTGCCCGCCCGCCTGTGGCAAGCGGCACGCACGGACATCTACTACGCCTACGACCTCACCGACGAAGGCCGCAAGTATTACAAGGCGGATAACGGGCTGTGCTTCGGCAAGGCGCAAGTCACGGCCATCGAGCATTTCAGTGAGCCGAGCGAAGCGACCGGGCAGAAGATGTCGCGTGTGACCTATGCCTACAAGATCACCGGGCTGCCGGCTTGGGCTGCCAATGAAGAAGTGAAGGCCAGCGTTGAAGAACTGGGCAAGGCGGTGGCCAGCAATGAAATGCCGCTCAAGGACACCCGGGAAATGGTGCTGACCAGCCAGGGTTGGCGGTTGCACGACAAATAGCCGTTTGCTGTACCGGCCTTTTCGCGGGCTTGCCCGCTCCCACAGGTGCACCACTGGCCTTGAGACCTGCGCTGTACCTGTGGGAGCGGGTTTACCCGCGAAAGGGCCGGTACAGCCTTACATCCACCAGGCCAGCACCACCGGCAACCAGGCAAACGACAGCACCGTGGAACACATCACCAGGTTCGCCACCTGCTCCGGTTCGCGGTTGGCGCGCACTGCCATCAGGTAGTTGAACACCGCCACCGGCATCGCCGACTGCACCACCAGCACCGCGCGCTCCAGGCTGGCCATGCCCAACGCGGCGCCTACTGCCCAGCCCACGGCAGCCCCCAGGCCAATGCGCAAACCGCCCAGCAGCATGCCGCTGCCCACATGGCGCAGGCGAATGCTGGCCAGCGAAACGCCCAGTGTCAGCAACATCAGCGGGATGGTCATGCCGCCCAGCAGGCCTACCGTATTGGCCAGCCAGCGCGGTAATTCGAAATCGAGAAAGATGATCGGCATGGCGCCGGCCAGGCTGATCACGATGGGGTTGCGCAACAGTGCCTTGAATGAAGCCGCAGTACCGGAGATGGCCATGCCAAGGGTGAACTGCACGATCGACAGGGTCAGGAAGAACGCCACGGCCAGGGCCAGGCCGTGTTCTCCAAAGGCATACAGGCTGATCGGCAGGCCCATGTTGCCGGTATTGGGGAACATGAACGCCGGCAACAGCACCCGCCAGTGCCGGCCTGAAGCGCGACACACCAGCAAGCCGGCCAGGGCCATGCCCAGGGTGCACAGCAGGCAGGCCATGGCCATGCTGGTGAAGGCGTTCGGGTCCAGTTCGGTGCGGCTGAGCGTGGACAGCACCAACGACGGGGTGCCAACGGTCATCACCACCCGGGCGATGAATTCGGTGGGGTATTCCAGGCCCTTGCGGGCCCAGGCATAGCCGATGCCAGCGACGATGAAAACCGGGGCCAGGACGGCGAACAGTGACGCGAACATAGGGGCCTTCCTTGGGGGTGGGCCCAGCATTATGCCGCAGACTGCGGCGTCTCGTCGCACACCCAGGGCTCTTGGGCAAAACCGCTGAAGCCCGTAGAATCGCGCTTCCTTTTCGCCTGTCGCCTTGAACGGTGGCAACCGGCAGCAATGACAGTCGCATCCCGCCCAGGCACTCCGTGCAGCCCCTCGGCCCCGTTCGGGTCGAGCCGGTGTGCGCGTCCGAAAAGGCGCTCATTCCGCTCATCCAACTAGAGGTACATATGTCTCCGCGTTTGCTGGCCATGGCGCTGGCGCCCCTGCTCGGGCTGTTCATCATTGCCCTGGGCAACGGCTTCATGTCTTCCCTTACCACCTTGCGCCTGGGCACTGCAGGTGAGTCAGCCACTACCATCGGTGTCGTTTCCTCGACCTACTTCATTGGCCTGACCCTGGGTGCCATCTTCAACGACCGGCTTATCCTGCGCATCGGCCATATCCGCGCCTACACCAGTTTCGCCTCGCTGATTGGCGTGACCATCCTGCTGCAAGGCCTGTTCTACGACGTCACCTGGTGGTCTGTGCTGCGCCTGATCAACGGCTGGGCGGCGGTGGGCGTGTTCCTGGTGATCGAAAGCTGGCTGCTGCTGGCCGGTGACGCCAAGATCCGCGGCCGCCTGCTGGCGCTGTACATGATCGCCTTCTACGGCGCCGGGGTAATCGCCCAGGCCGGCCTTGGCGAAATCACCCACATGGGTGACACCGCACCGTTCATGCTGGCCGGCGTACTCGCCGCCCTGTCGGTGCTGCCCATCGTGATCCTGCCGCGGGTGTCACCGCTGCTGGACCAGGTCGAACCGCTCAAGCCGCGCCAATTGCTGGGCGTGGCACCGTCGGGGCTGGTCGGCTGCTTCGGTTCGGGTGTGGCCATTGCCGGGATCTATGCCCTGCTGCCGCTGTACCTGCAGCGCATTGGCCTGGATGTGGGTGAAGTCGGCAACATGATGGCCTGGGTCATTCTGGGTGCCATGCTGCTGCAGTACCCGGTCGGGCGCTGGTCCGACCGCAAGGACCGCCAGGATGTGCTGATCGCCCTGGCCGCGCTGTGCGTGCTGCTGTCGCTGGTCACGGTATTCCTGCCGTCGGACTCGATCCTGCTGCCGGCCATGCTGTTCCTGCTCGGCGGTGGTGTGTTCACCCTGTACCCGGTGGCGGTCAGCCATGCGGCCGACCGGGCGCCGTCCGATGCGCTGGTGCCGATGATCCAGGGCCTGCTGCTGATCAACTCGCTGGGTTCGGCCATGGCGCCGGTGGCGATTTCGCCGATGATGACCGAGTTTGGCGAGGCCGGGTTGTTCTGGGCCTTTGCCGTGGTCAACCTGGCCATGGTGTGCTTCTTCATGTGGCGCCGAGGCAAGCGCCCGGCGGCAGAGCACCCGGCCCCGTTCACCGCTTCGACCACCTTCTCGCCGACCGGTGCCGAGCTGCGGGTGACCGAAGACCTGATGCATGCGGCGCAGGAGCATCCGCCGCTGGAGCCGGTGGAGAGCGCAGCGCCAGCGCAGGCGCAGCGTTCAGAATCGCATTGACTTCGGGGGCTGCCTTGCAGCCCTTTCGCGACACAAGGCCGCTCCCAAAGAACTGCACATGACTCAATGAGTTAGCAGGGACCCTGTGGGAGCGGGCGCGCCCGCGAACACCGGCGTAGCCGGTGCCATCCACCGCGTCGCCTGCTTCGCGGGCATGCCCGCTCCCACAGGGGCCGCGCCGGCTTTTGGATCTGGCGCTAGCCATTCACCAGGTTCGCCGGGCGCTCGCCGGCCAACGCAGTGAGCAGGTTGTCCACTGCGCAGCGCGCCATGGCCTGGCGGGTTTCCTCGGTCGCCGAGCCGATATGCGGGGTCGCCACCACGTTGTCGAGTTGCAACAACGGCGACTGCGCCGGCAACGGTTCCTGCACGAACACATCCAGGCCGGCGCCGCGTATGCGCCGGGCACGCAACGCTTCGATCAGTGCCGGCTCATCCACCACGCGCCCGCGGGAAATGTTCACCAGGATGGCCTCTGGCTTCATCAGCGCCAGTTCCCGCGCGCCGATCAGGCCTTCGGTGCTGGCACTCAGCGGCACGGTCAGGCAAACGAAATCCGCCTGCTGCAACAGTTCATCCAGGCTGCATTGACGCGCGCCATAGCGCGCTTCCACATCAGGCTTGGCACGCTGACTGTGATACAGCACCCGCATGCCGAAGCCAGCCGCGGCGCGCCGGGCCAGGGCCTCGCCGATGCGGCCCATGCCGACGATGCCCAGTGTCTTGCCATGCACATCGCTGCCGAAATGCGCCGGACCAAGGTTGGCCTGCCAGTGACCTTCTCGCACCCAGCTCGCCAGTTCCACCACCCGCCGGGCAGTGGCCAGAATCAAGGCAAAGCCCGTGTCGGCGGTGGTTTCGGTCAGCACGTCGGGCGTGTTGGTCAACATCACGCCGCGCCGGCTGAGTTCGGCGATGTCGTAGTTGTCCACGCCGACCGAAACGCTGGACACCACTTCAAGTTGTGGCGCCAGGTCGAGCAGGCTGGCGTCCAGGCGCAGGCTAGCCCCCAGCAGCCCGTGTGCACCCGGCAAGGCGTCGCGCAGACGCGCCAGGCCATCGGGCTGGGTCGTATCCACCCAGGTCACCTCGACGTGCTCTTGCAGGCGTGCCATCAAGTCGTCGGACAGGCGTTTGTACAGGACGATTCGCTTCTTCATTGCAAAGATTTCCTAATGGTTCATGGCCAGACGCGAGCTGCCGCGCTTGGCCCGGCCAGGCGTCTGGGTAGTATTGAGTGCGGCGGTAAGCACCACTGCAGTCAGCAGCGCACCGCACATGAACAGGTAAGAGGCACCGGGCCCACCCGTGGCGCCATTGAGGTAGCCCACCAGCCACGAACCGCCGAACGAGCCCAGCGCGCCCATGCTGTTGATCAGCGCCATGGCACCACCCGCGACGTTGGCCGGCAGGATCTCGGGCACGATCGCGAAGAACGGGCCATAGGGTGCGTACATGCAGGCGCCGGCGACCACCAGTAACGCGTACGACAGCCAGAAGTGCTCGCTGCCCAGGGCGTACGAGCCATAGAACGCCACGGCGGCGATCAGCAGTGGCGGCCAGACGAAGCGCTTGCGCTTCTGCAGGCGGTCGGACGCCCACGACACGCCGACCATGGCCAGCACCGCCACCAGGTAAGGTACCGACGACAGCCAGCCGGCCTGCACGATATCGAGGTTCGCCGCCTGCTTGAGGATCGACGGCAACCACAGCACGAAGCCATACACACCGATGCTCCAGCAGAAGTACTGCAGCGCGAGGATGATCACCTGCGGCGAGCGGAACGCCTCACGGTAGTTCTTCACCGGCTTGATGCCTTGCTGCTCGGCGGCCAGCGCCTGCTCCAGGTCGGCCTTCTCCTGCTCGCTCAGCCAGTTCACCTGGGCCGGGCGGTCATCCACAAGGCGCCACCAGAAGAACGCCCAGATCACCGCTGGCAGGCCTTCGATGATGAACATCCAGCGCCAGTCGTAATGCTTGACGAGGTAGCCCGACACCACCGACATCCACAGGATGGTCACCGGGTTGCCGAGGATCAGGAAGGTATTGGCGCGCGAACGTTCGGCACGGGTGAACCAGTGGCACAGGTACACCAGCATCGCCGGCATCACTGCCGCCTCCACCACCCCAAGCAGGAAGCGGATGCCGATCAGCATGTAGACGTTGCTGACCACGCCGGTAAGCGTGGCAAGGCCCCCCCAGAGGATCAGGCAGACAAAGATCAGCTTCTTCACACTGCGCTTTTCGGCGTAGATGGCGCCAGGCACCTGGAAGAAGAAGTAACCGAGGAAGAACAGTGCTCCCAGCAGCGAAGACAATGCGGGGGTGATATGCAGGTCTTCAGCCATGCCGGACGCGGCGGCGAAACCGTAGTTGGCACGGTCCAGATACGCCAGGCTATAGGTGAAGAACACGATCGGGATGATGTACCACCAGCGGCGAGGTGCCAGGCTTTGGCTTTGCATGGTTCGTTTCTCCTGAGCTTGTTGTTTTTGTTGCAACAGGTGTTTCGGGGTCAAGTGTTCACGCGCTTCTGCGCAGGTCGTGGGCTTGCAGTTCATGACGCAGCGGCAACCCTTCCATGTCGCCACGCGACTGCACGGCGCGGCTGCCGCACCAGTTGCCACGCGCCACTGCCTCGGCCACCGGGCGGCCCTCCAGCAGCGCGCTGAGCACGCCAACGGCAAAGGCATCCCCGGCGCCGACGGTGTCCACCACATGGCTGACCGGCACTGGCGCCACCTGGCCTTCACCCTTGGCGCTGCGGAAGTAGGCACCGGCGTCGCCCAGCTTGATCACCACCAGTTCCACCCCTTGGTCGAGGTAGAACGCGGCGATGTCTGCCGGGGTGTGCTGGCCAGTCAGCAGGCGGCCCTCTTCCAGGCCGGGCAGAACCCAGTCGGCCTTGGCCGCCAGGGCATTGACTTCACGCACCATGCTGCTTTGGTCAGGCCACAGCGAGGGGCGCAGGTTGGGGTCGAACGAAATGCTGCGCCCGGCGGCACGCATGGCGTCCATCAACGCATGGGACAGCGCCCGGCAGCCCTCCGACAGCGCCGGTGGAATGCCGGTGGCGTGCAAGTGGCGGGCCTGCAGAGAGCCCGGACGCAGCAGCGCCGGCGACAGTCGGCTGGCCGCCGAACCACGTCGGAAGTACTCCACCGCCGGGTCGCTGCCGTCATCGCAGCGGGCCTTGAGCTGGAAGCCGGTGGGGTAGCTGGCATCCACCTCGACGCCGGAGCAGTCCAGGCCTTCGCGGCGCAAGCTGTCGAGCACGAAACGGCCCAGCGAATCGTCGCCCACCCGGCTCAGCCAGCGGACCTTGAAGCCCAGCCGCGCCAGGCCGATGGCCACGTTGCTGTCGGCACCGGCGATGCGCTTGGCGAACTGGCCGACACTGGCCAGGTCGCCAGCCTGCTCGGCGACGAACATGGCCATGGTCTCACCGAAACACAGCACGTCATGCTCATGCATGGCTCAGCTCCTCACTCGATACGCCCTGCCCCAGCGCCGCGAGGTCGCGCACCTGGGCACGGGTCAGCGCCAGCAGATCGTCGCTCACCAGCGGGTACTCGACAGCACGCACCACGCCGGGGGTGAACTCGGCCATCAGCTCAGCCCACTCCTGCAGGTCCGCAGTCTCTGGCGGGACGGCTACCAGGCGACCATCGGACCGGCGCCGCACGGCCTTGCAATGCACATAGCTCACCCAGCGGCCAAGTTGGCGTGCGGCGTGGCGGGCAGGCTCGCCCTGCCACTGCCAGTTACCGATATCGAAGGTCATGCCGAGGGCCAGCCCGAGTTCGTCGACGCGCTGGAAAAACTGCCGCAGCGGTTCGATTCGTCCACCTTGCGCGGTCTGGTCGTTTTCCACCAGCAGCAACGGCCCGTGCGCCGGCAACAGCGTCGCCAGGGCCGCGACGTCACAGCCCGCATGGTAGTGGCCCAGGGAAACCTTGAGCGCGACCGCGCCAAGGGCGCGGGCGGTGTCCAGCTTCTGCGCCAATTGCGGGTCTGGCACGCCTTGTGCGGTCCACAGCTCCAGGGGCGTGGAATACAGGCACTCCAGGCGCAGCGCGGCAATGGCTGAAGACAGCGCTGCAGTGTCTGGCGCACACGTGAACAGTTCTTCGCGCAGTTCCACGCGGGTAACGCCAGCGGCAGCCAGCAAGTCAAGGAACTGCTCCTGGCCACGTTGCCGGACACAGTCGGCGCCGTAGCTGGAAAGGCTGATGGAAACGGGGTTCGAGTGCATTGTTGTTGTCCTTATGAAACCGGTTTCATTTTTTGATGACAGCAGGCACGCAGGTGCCTGCTTGTGATTACTGTGGCTGGGTTGAACCTCGGATGATCAGTTCGGCCTTGAAGTCGATGCGCCGGGCTGCCCCGCTGTCGCCGCGCAGGCGGCCAAGCAGGCTCTCGAATGCTGCCACGCCGATTCGCTCGGTGGGCTGGGCCAGTGCAGTGATGCCACTGCCGACCAAGGGGTACCAGTCGAGGTCGTCGAGGGCGATCAGCCCGACGTCCGCGAACAGATTGCGCCCTGCCTCATGCAGGGCCCGGGTCACGGCCAGGGTGGCGACGCCGTTGAAGGTGAAGATGGCCTGCGGGCCATGGCCACTGCCGGCGAGGAACGAAGCCAGTTGGCCATCCAGCCCGGTGCCGATTTCCAGCACCTGCTGGCGCATGCCGGGGCGACGGCTGACCGATGCGCTGAAAGCCTGCACCCGTTCCAGGCGCGAACTGGTGCCATCGAGGGGCTCGGTTACCGCCAGGATGTCGCGGTAGCCTTGCGCTTGCAGGTGGTCGAGGGCCTGCTCGACCGCGTCGGCATTGTCCAGGCCCACCAGGTCGACATTCAGTTCGGGCAACTGGCGGTCGACCAGCACCATGGGGATGTCGCGCTGCAGGTTGAGCAATTCGCCGGGGTGATGGCCAAGCGTGTTCACGATCAGCCCTTCGACGTTGTAGGACTGCAGGGCCACCAGGTGGTGACGCTCCTGCTCGTCGTCGCGGTTGGTGTTGCACACCACCAGGCTGTAGCCGTGCTGGCGGCAGGCAGTTTCCACGCCATGCATCACGGCCACTGAATAGGGGTTGAGGATATCGGCCACCAGCATGCCGATCAGGCGTGTCTGGCCGCGCTTCAGGCCACGGGCCATCTGATTGGGGCGGTAACCGAGGCGCTCGATGACCTCTTCCAGGCGCTTGGCGGTGGCTTCGGCGAGCAACTGGCGGTCGCCACCGATGTAACGGGAAACGGTGGCCTTGGAAACGCCAGCGACACGCGCTACTTCGCTGATGGTGACCCGTTCGCGGGCATGGGCAGGCGCGTCGGTCATGGGCTGTCCTTATGATTGTTGTGATCGCGATGAAACCGGTTTCAATACAGCAAAATCGCACGCGTTCGTCAACCTGCCGTTGGTCGGGAGTGCGATATTGATGCGTAGAAAATACAACAAGAATACGTTTTAACTAACTGATATATATAGGAATGCACATGCGAAACCCGGTGAGAGCGGGTTCACCCGCGAATGCGATGTTGAATGTGCCGACGCATTCGCGGGTAAACCCGCTCCCACAGTGGATTGGGGGTGCAGACAAAGGGATGCAGTTAACGGAGGGCTTTCACATCACTGGCGGTGACGGCATCCCCTTGGTTACCCCAGCTGGTACGAATGAAATTCACCACCTCGGCAACCTCCTGGTCACTCAGGCGCCAGCCGAACGCCGGCATGGTGAAGTTGGACGGTGCCGTGTGCGTCGCCGGCACCGTGCCCCCCGCCAGCACCACGTGGATCAGCGATGTGGCATCCGCCGTCTGCACCACCGGGTTGCCGGCCAGGGCCGGGAACACGCGGGTATAGCCTTGGCCATCGGTACGGTGGCAGGCCGCGCAGTTGTCGATGTACACCGCCGCTCCGGGCTTGCTGTCGTCGCCCTTCCACAGCGCATCCGCCACCTGTTTGTCATAGACGTGCGGCTGGTCGTCAGGGTTGCTCGGCGGCAGCGTCTTCAGGTAGCGGGCGATAGCGGTCAGGTCGGCGTCGCTCATGTGTTGCATGCTGTGCTCGACCACGTCGCTCATGCCACCGAACACGGCGCTGCGGTCACTACGGCCGGTCTTGAGAAACTGCACCAGCTGCTCCTCGCTCCAGCTACCCAGGCCGTCCTTGTGGTCGCCACGCAGGTTCTTGGCAATCCAGCCTTCCAGCGGTGCACTGCCAGCCAGGAACTGCTCGCCATCCTGTGGGCTCAGTGCCTTTTCCTGCATGGTCAGCGCTCGCGGCGTATGGCACGCGCCGCAGTGCCCCAGGCCCTCGACCAGGTAGGCACCGCGGTTGACTACCGGGTCGGCCGCCGCCGACGCCTGCCAGGGCCTGGCCTCAGGCGCGAACAGCCCGCGCCAGATCGCCAGTGGCCAGCGCATGCTCAACGGCCAGGGAATGTCGGTGGCCTTGTTCGGCTGCTCGACCGGCTGCACGCCCTTCATGAAGTAGGCATACAACGCCTGCATGTCCTGTTCGCTGACGCGTGCATAGGACGGGTATGGCATGGCGGGATACAGGGTGCTGCCGTCCTTGCCGATGCCCTTGCGCACAGCCTGGTCGAAGTCTTCGAAGCTGTACTGGCCGATACCGCTGGCCGCCGGGGTGATATTGGTGGAGTACACCGTACCGATCGGCGTTTCCATCGGCAGCCCACCGGCGAACGGCTTGCCGCCCTTGGCGGTATGGCAGGCGACGCAGTCGCCTGCGCGGGCCAGGTACTCGCCCTGGCGCACCTGCGCATCGTCATTGGGCGCGGCCTGAGCAGCCACGCTGGCACCGAGCAGGGTTGCGATCAACATTGTCTTCATGTGCATCGCTCCTCAAGCCTGGACCAGCGGGCCAGGGTTTTTCAGGTACTGCTCGCGGATGGCGCGGGCCGACCAGTAGGTCAGCGCAGCCACCAGGCCGGTCGGGTTGTAACCCAGGCCTTGCGGAAACGCCGAAGCCCCCGGGACAAACACGTTGTGCACATCCCAGCTCTGCAGGTAGCGGTTCAATGCACTGGTTTTCGGGTCGGTGCCCATGATCGCGCCACCATTGAGGTGTGTGGTCTGGTAGCTGGCGGTGTTGAAATGGTCCTTGACCTTCTTGCCCAGCACGGCAATGGTCTTTGGGTTCATCGCCTGGGCGATCTGGCTGAGTTTGTCGACCATGAACTGGTTCATCCTGATGTCGTTTTCCTGCCAGTCGAAGGTCATGCGCAGCAGCGGCTGGCCATAGGCATCCCGGTAGGTCGGGTCAAGGTCCAGGTAGTTGCCACGGTAGGACTGGTGGGCGCCGTGTGCGTCCATCGACACCTGGTGGGTGTAGTAATCGGCGGTGGCCTTCTTCCAGGCGCTACCCCAGGCCGGTGTGCCAGGCGGAGTTGCGCCACCGGCAATCGGCCGTGTGCCGGCCTGGTTCACCCACATCGGTGAACCGCCGACGAAGCCGTGCGGGCCATGGTCGAAGTTGTCGGCGTTGAAGTCATCGATGGCAATGCCGTTGCCACCGGCGCCGATGAAGTTGTTGGTGTAGGTGTCCTTGTCGAAGAACGCCTTGACCGTACCCATGTTCTGGTAGGCGAAGTTACGCCCGACCACGCCTTCATTCTTGACGGGGTCGTACGGTTTGCCGATGCCGGACAACAGCATCAGGCGCACGTTGTTGAACTGGAACGCCGCCAGGATCACCAGGTCCGCCGGCTGCTCCACTTCCCGCCCCTGCGCGTCGATGTAGGTCACACCGGTGGCCTTGCGCTTGCTGTCGTCCAGGTTCACCCGCAACACATGGGCATTGGGCCGCAATTCGAAGTTCGGCACCTGGCGCAGCGCCGGCAGGATGTTCACGTTGGGCGAGGCCTTGGAGTACATGTAGCACACGTAGCCGCTGCAGAAACCGCAGAAGTTGCACGGCCCCATCTGCGCCCCGTACGGGTTGGTGTACGGCCCGGAAGTGTTGGCCGATGGCAGGTTGTAGGGCTTGTAGCCCAGGCTGGCCGCCGCCTTTTCGAACAGCCTGGCCGACACCACGTTTTTCTGCGAAGGCAGCGGGAACGGGCTGGAACGGTCCGGCGCATAGGGGTTGCCACCCTTCCCTTCACCCACTACCTGGCCGTTGACGGTCCAGGCCTGGCCAGAAGTACCGAAAACCTTTTCAGCAAAGTCGAAGTGCGGCTCCAGTTCTTCGTAGGTAACACCGAAGTCCTGGATAGTCATGTCTTCAGGGATGAACTTGCGCCCGTAGCGTTCTTCGTAGTGGCTGCGCATGCGCAGTTCCATCGGGTCTACCCGGAAATGCACGCCCGACCAGTGCAGGCCTGCGCCACCGACACCTTTACCCGGCAGGAAGGCACCGAGCTGGCGATTGGGCAGTGCCACGTCATTCATGCCGTGGCGGATGGTGACGGTTTCCTTCGACACGTCGACAAACAGCTTCTTGCGCACGCTGTAGGTCAGCTCGTCGATCACCTGCGGGTAGCTGCCTTCCGGGTAGGTGTCCTGCATCGGCCCCCGCTCCAGGGCCACCACCTGCAGCCCGGCCTCGGTCAGTTCCTTGGCCATGATCGCGCCGGCCCAGCCGAACCCGACGATCACCGCATCCACTTTCTTCATCACGGTCGCCATGCCTCAGGCCCTCTCGCCACGGATCGAAACAGCCGGGAACGGGTAAGGCTCGTTGCGCTCGACCCAATCCATGAAATCGGCGCGAGCGCCGGGGAAGCCGATCTGGGTCCAGCCAACCATGCCTTTGTTGCCACCATGGATCGGGTCGCAGAAGAACCCTTCACGGGTGTTCTGCACCAGCAAGCTGAAAAACACCTTGGCCGGCACGGTGTCGAAAACCAGCTCTCCAGCTTCGACTTTGCTCAGAACATGGTCTCGGGTAGCGCTATCTTGCGCAGCAAAAACTTGCCCGGAGTTGGCCTTGCACCAGCCGTCCACGGCGGCGATGCCCAGGCGGTAGATCTGCTGTGGGCTGAGTTGCAGCTGGTAACCCAGTTCGGGCGCGGCGTCGGCCTTGAACGGGCCCTGCATGTACCACTGCGCGCCGGTTGCATAGGGGGTGTTCATCTGCCGGTCGATGAATTCGGCAGCGCCGGCTTCCAGTGCGCCGGGGCCAAGCTCGTCGGCCGGGATGATGCGCGAGACGGCCGCCTGCACGAAGGCCCACTCCTCGGCAGTGAAGAAAGTCGGCTGGTACTTGCCCGCTGGTGGCGTGGCAGGCACTTTGGGTTCGTGTTGCGGGGCCGCAAGCAGCTGACCGGCGCCCACGCCAAGCCCCGCGCTGGCCACGGTGACCACAGGGATCAAGGTCAAGGTCTTGCGCAGAAAATCCCTGCGCGGGTTGTCTGGGGCATGCTCAGGCATTGCGAGTCCTCATCGGCTGTGTGCGGCCTTGAAAAGCGCCATCTGATTTTCAATGTGGGGGGTGGTCTTGATAGGTCATCAAGAAAACAGCCGGATAATCTAGCGCGTTCAGAAATGTTTTGAAACCGGTTTCATCCTTGACTTCCCACTGCCTAAGCCACTTCCGCACTGCTGTCGGGCCAAGGCTTTTTTCACATCTGCCTCACTCTCTACCGACATCCCGCTACCTACAGTGCCGACGCTCTTGTGTGGAGCGAGCTGACTGGAGTGGCAAACATGCTGCAAGGCGTTATCGACAAATTCCCCGCCTCACGGCTTGCCCAGGTATACCGATTGCCTTGGGGCACGGCGCTATTCGCAGTCTTGTGCCTGCTGTTCATCCTTGGCGCAGCGGCAGCCTGGGCGCATACCCGCATGGCCATCCCCGACCTGGGCAACCCCCATCACCTGCAGCACAGTGGGCTCGAGGCCGCCTGGGCGAACGGCTCGGTGATTGTGGTGCTGCGCCATGCCGAACGCTGCGACCGCTCGCGCGGAGCCTGCCTGGGTGACCCAACCGGTATCACGGTCGCGGGCAGCCGGGTGGCCGCCGATGTAGGTCACGGCCTGCAACGCCTTGGCCTGGGCAAAGCCGATGTATGGGCCAGCCCGGAGGTGCGTACCCAGCAGACTGCACACGCCATGTTCGCTAAAACCATTGCCACGCAGGGCTGGCTCAAGCAGTGTGATGGCCAGTTTGCCGAGACCGCCTTTGCCCACAAGCGAATCGGCCACAACCTGGTGCTGGTCAGCCACAGCGGCTGTATGGAACAACTGGAACGCACACTTGACGTGCCTGGCAGCGCGCGCTCGAACGGCTATGCCAGCGCCCTGTTCATCAGCCAGGGCAGCGATGGCAAAGAGAAGCTGCTGGGCCAGATGGCTGCCAGTGAATGGCGCGAACTCGTCGACGCCAAGGAGCTCTGAACATGCCACCGCGCGCCGCTTTCTACCGCAACAACCTGCTGCTGCCTCTGTTGCTGGCCGCTACCGTGTTCATGGCATTCGACCTCACAGAGCTCGATCGCTGGATCAGCAACCTGCTACTCGACCCGGTCACTGGCCAGTTCCCGCTGTTGCACAACCAGTGGTTCGAGAAAGTCACCCACAAGTGGCCAAGGGTCCTGCCGGACTGGACCGGTGAACTGGCGGTCATCGGCAGCGTGCTTTCGTTCATCTGGCCACGCCTGGCCAACCGCCCGCAAGCGGGCCTGACACGGTTACTGGAAAATGCCCGAATCGCACCGGCCTTACGCTTTACCACCAACCACCGCCGCGACCTGCTGTTCGTGGTGGTGGCGTTCGCCCTGAGCACCACGGTGATTCACTACCTTAAAAGCCATACCAGTGTGTATTGCCCGGTGGAAACCACGCTGTATGGCGGCTCGCACGCCCGGGTCGAATGGTTCGAGAACTTCTCCTGGTGGGGCAAGGCCGGTGATGGCCGCTGCTGGCCGGGTGGCCATGCCTCCAGCGGGTTTACCTTGTTGGCGCTGTATTTCGTGGCGTTGCGTCACCGCTGGGCGCATGCCCGCAAGCTCCTGGTGGCGATTCTGCTGATCGGGTTCGTGTACGGTACTACCCGGGTGTTGCAGGGCTGGCACTACATGTCCCATACGTTCTGGGCCGGTATTTTTGTCTGGTTTACCACCTGGATAACTGCGTTGTTCTTCTATGGGCGCATCGCTTTGCAAGCACCGGAGCACAGCCCTGCGATAGGTAGTACGCGGGCTCCGGACTTCGCGTAATACCTGTGGGAGCGGCTTTAGCCGCGAACACCGGCGCAGCCGGTGCCAGGCACCGTGTCGCCTGCTTCGCGGGCACGCCCGCTGCTACAGCGACCGCGTTCACGCAAATGTCAGGATTGGGTCGACACGACCTGCCCCAGTCCCCCAACCTTGGGGGCACGGTGCCCACCGGCAAACGCCTGCAAATCCCCTTGCAAGAGAATTGGATCCCTTGCCCTGCAAGGGCTACAGCACATTTTCCCGGGTTTGGCACGCCTATTGCCGATCTCCTGCCAGACGCCCCAAGTCCATGGGCCCGTTTGCAGGAGGAAATGACTCATGCACCGACCGATACCCCACCCGCTGGCAGTGGCGATTATCGCCGGCATGCTCCAGCTCCCGGCGCAAGCTGCCTTGAATGCTGTCGATCCAGGCGCCTATGTACCCGCCAACGGTAAATTCCCCGCCTGGTACCAGGACAGTCACGGTCGCACCCTCGACCTGTGCCTGACCAAGGCGGTGAGTTCCAGGGTCGCCGGCGCGCCCGGCGCACCGTCGTACATGTGCACGTTGCTGCCCACACCCGGCGTGTTCGACGATACCCAACCCATCGCCTTCCCCGGCAACTTCCCCGATGAGGCGTTCTGGTTCACCGCCGACGCCACCATCGTCGACGCAGCGCGCGGCATCAACCTGGGCTATGGCACGGCGATAGAAGCTGCGTTCAGCTCCGGAGACCCTGTCGATGGCGACCAGGTCAGCTTCGCCCGGGTGCGTATCCGGGTCGATGTCCCTACCGCCGGCACCTATGTGATCACCCACCCCTACGGCGTCGAAGTATTCGACGTGCCAGCCGGCGGGCGGCGGGCGATCAACATGACCCGCGACATCGGCATTGGCGGCGCAGGCGACTTCACCGGCGCCCTCAAAGGCGATGTCGGGCCATTCCTGCGCAGTGTCAACGGCCCCTACACCGAGGGCAGCGAGCGCTTCATCGGCGACCCGAACCTGGAAGAACGGGTGACCGGCAGCCCGTTCAACACCAACTATGTACGCATCGAAGGCCCCGGCGGCATCGACCTGCGCACCGAGCTGTTCGCGATTTCGGGCAAGCTTTCCGAAGTGGCCCTGCCAACCCCGCTGATGCCGCAACGCAGTACCTACTCGCGGCATACCGAGAACGGCGACCTGCGCGCCCAGCAGGACATCTTCGTCATGGCCCCGCCGCCACCGGCCAGCGTCGCCCTGACCAGCCAGACTCCCAACCTGAACCTCACCGAGGCCAACGGCACTGGCACCTGGTACGCCCAGTCGGTCCTCGACCCGGCCGCCGGGACGATCCTGACGCTGACCGCCAACAACAGCGTGGCGATCCCCACCAGCAGCCCGACCACCGCCAACGTGCCACTGACCGACCTGGTCACCATTACCCAGGCCCAGTACCGCCTGTCCACCGGCGAGCTGACCCTGGTGGCCAGCACCAGCGACGAAACCACGCCGCCGGTACTCACCGCGCACACCGGCAACGGCACGCTGATCGGCAACCTGAGCGGCAACGGCGCCGTGAAGACATTGAGCACCAGCCTGTCACCCATCCCGCCGGCCAAGGTGCAGGTCACCAGTGCCAATGGCGGTAGCGACACCGAAGACGTGGTGCTGGTGCCATGAACAGACAAAGGCTCAGCCTTCAAGGAGGCAGCATGAACACTTGGTCGCGCCGTGCGCTGTTGGCCGCCGGATTCTCCCTTACCGTTACCAGCGCTGCCTTTGCCGCGCTGTCTGATGTCGACCCGGGGCCCTACACCTTCGCCACCGGTGGCTTCCCGATGTGGTACAAGGACAGCCTCGACCAGTCCCTGGAGCTGTGCCAGTCACGTGCCGTCAGTTCGCGGGCCGCAGGCGCCCCGGGTACACCGGCCTACATGTGCACCCTGCTGCCCGAACCCGGCATCTACGACGACACCCTGCCGCTGGTGTTCCCGGACAACTGGCCACCGGAAATGTTCTGGTTCCTGGCCGAGACCTCCATCCCGGCCGTGGGCAACAGCGGCTATGAACTGGAAGTTTACGTCGCTGGCGTGGAAGCAGCCTTTGCCGCCGAAAACCCGGTGGATGGAGACCAACAGAGCTTCGCCCGCATCCGTATCCGCGTGTCGGTGCCCACTGCCGGTACCTACACCATCACCCACCCCTATGGCGTAGAGACGGTCAACGTCACCACACCAGGCCGACGGGCAATCAACATCACCCGCGACATCGGCATCGGCGCGCCGGGCAACTTCCGCGGAGCACTGGCGGGGGCGATCGGCCCTTGGCTGAAGGGGGTTGGCGGGCCTTACACCGAGGTCAATCCCGACACTGGCGCCACCGAAACCTACATCGGCGACCCCAACATCACCGAAGCGGTGACGGGCAGCCCCTTCAATACCAACTTCGTGCGCATTCAAGGCCCCGCTGGCACCATCCAGACCAACGCCTTCACTGTCTCGGGCAAGGTGCTGGACCCGCGCGCACAAACACCGGTCACCCTGGAGCGCGCCACCTACTCGCGCAACGCCACCGGCACCCGTACTGAAGTATTCGCCAAGGCTCCCAGTGCAGCCAGCCTGTGCATGCGCAATGGCATCGCCCTGGTCGGCACCCCGCCTTCGCCGTGCCAGTACACCCTCACCGCCGACAACAACGGGCTGTTCTTCCACCAGCAGTTCGGCCAGGTCGCACCGCCTGCGCTGGTGGTGGTCACCGCCAGCAACAGCGCCGGCGGCACCCAGCCGACCGCGCTGTCGAGCAAGCTCACCGATGTGGTCAAGGTCAGCACCGCACGCTATGACTGGGCCAACAAGCGCCTGCTGATCGAAGCCAGTTCCAGTGACGAGGTGGCAATCCCCGACCTGCTCGCCCAGGGCTACGGTCGCCTGTCCAAGGCAGGCACGCTGCAAAGCCTGACCGTCAACGACGTGCCGCAGCCACCGGCCACCATCACGGTCAAGTCGGCGCGTGGCGGCAGCGATGTCGAACCAGTGGTCGTGGTCGGCAACGCTCCGGTCGAGGCGGCCAACCAGCCACCGCTGGCCCAGGCCGATACTGGCAGCACCAGCGTCGGTATCCCGATCACCCTCAACCTGCTACAGAACGACAGCGATCCGGACGGCAACGTGCCGCTGACCATCAGCGACCTGACCCAGCCCGGTACAGGTCTTGGCGGCGTGGTGATGAACGGCACCACCTCGGTCACCTACACCCCGCCAACCGGAGCCACACAACCGGTGGTGGCCACCTTCAGCTATCGGGCGGTGGACGCCAAAGGGCTGAAGTCGGAACCGGCAACGGTCACCATCAACGTCGCGCCCAACCGGGCACCGACCGCCAACCCGGAAACCGTCGCCACCCTGGGCGTGCCATTGACCATCAATGTGCTGGCCAACGACACCGATCCGGAAGGCAACCTGCCGCTGACGGTGCCCGCTGCCTCCCTCACCCAGCCGGCTGCCGGCCGGGGCACAGTCAGCACCAACGGCACCACGGTGACCTACACCCCACCGGCCACGGTAACCACGGCCTTCACCACCACCTTCACCTACCAGGCACGTGACTCGCTGGGGGCGCTGTCCAACCCCGGCACCGTTACTGTCAACGTGTCGCCACGGCCTGCGGCCGAAACCTTCGCGGTCACGGCAGCCACGGTCACGGCGCGCTCCAACAACCGTTACAACTGGGACCTCAGCGGCACCTCGTCGGTCACCACCGGCAACACCGTGACCGTACGGGTGACCACCACGACCGGCGTGCAGACCCTTGGCACCGCCACGGTAGCGCTGACCGGTCGCTGGCGCCTGGCAGTCAGCAATAGCACCACGATCATCCCGACCGCGGCACCAACGGCGACGATCACCACCAGCCAAGGCACCACGCGCACCGTCAACGTTGTGGTGCAGTGAAGGCCGGAGGTTGCAATGAAACGCCTGTACTCCCTGCTGCTCAGCCTGGCCTTGGCAGGCCAGGCCAGTTGGGCCGAGGACCTGATGGACAATGCCGACCTCGCACCCGGCAACGACCTCGGCGAACCGGTGATCATCCGCCTGCTGCCGGCCGGTGCCGGCCAGGCTGCGGTGATCGGGCAGCAAGGCTCGGGCAACCGCGCCGCCATCGACCAGAACGGCCAGGCCCTGCTGGGCCGTATCGTCCAGGCCGGTGGTGCACAGGAAGCGTACATCCTGCAGGAAGGCAGTGACCTGATGGCCATCATCAGCCAACAGGGAAATGGCAACAGCGCGTCGATCCGCCAGAGCGGCAGCAGCAACAGCGCAGCCATCGAGCAGATCGGCAACGACAACAGCGCCAGCATCGTGCAGTCCGGCACAGGCCTCAACAGCTCCGTGACCCAGGCCGGCAGTGGCCAGCATGTTCAGATCACCCAATACCGATAGACCTGGAGGCACCACCATGTACAAGCTCGCTCCGTTAAGTGCCGCTATCGTCCTGGCCCTTGCAGGTCAGGCCATGGCTGCTGACAGTACCTCGTCCCAGACCCAGGACGGCAAGGAAAACATCGCCGAAGTCAGCCAGACCCTGGCACCCTACGCCTCGGCCACCCAGACCCAGACCGGCAAGGGCCACAACCACATGGCGGTGCAGGCCGAAAGCACCAGCGATATCCGGCAGAGCGCCACCGGCCAGTACAACGCCGGCTACGCCGAGCAACTGTTCGAGAACGGCAGCCATATCACCCAGCACGCCGGCGGCAGCTACAACGATGCCTTCGCCAGCCAGTCGCTGGGCCTGGGCAACGAATCGCTGCAAACCCAGCAAGGCGCCGAGAACACCTCGACCGTGTGGCAGGACAGCCAGGAAGGCAGCAAGGCCACCACCTGGCAATCCGGCCAGCGTAACGAAGCCTTCATCGAGCAGACCTTTGGTGGCAGCAACAACCGCAGCAGCATCAACCAGACCGGCCAGGACAACTATGCCGCCGCAGAGCACCTGAACCACGTCGATGGCGATATCCAGATCTACCAGGATGGCCAGGGCAACTGGGCGTATGGCGACCAGCGTGACGGCACCGGCGGCACCATCGGCATTGGCCAGTACGGTGGCGGCAACTCGGTGGAAGTGTGGCAGGACACCCAGACCGGCAGCCAGGCATTCGTGACCCAGTCCGGCCAGATGAACGAAGGCTATATCGACCAGAGCTTCGGCATGAACAACAAGGTCAGCCTGTCACAACAGGGCACGGCCAACGCCAGCTGGTCGGACCAGTTCGAGACCAACAACTCGACCACTACCATCACCCAGACCGGTAGCAACAACCTGCATTTCACCTACCAGAACGGTGAAAACCTCAATTTGACCATCAACACCAAGGGCAATGGCAACAGCATCACCGCCAGCAACTGGAAAGGCGCCAAGATGGGCGGCCAGTTCGGTACCAACCACAACGCCACCATCAACCAGGACGGCAATGGCAACGGCGTCAACCTGACCCAGAACGGTGACAACCAGCTGGCCACGCTGACCCAGAAAGGCACCGGCAACCAGATGGAGACCAAACAGTCCGAGATGAACAACGAGCTGTACTTCGAGCAGAACGGCACTGACAACCTCCTGATCGCCGACCAGCGTGGCACCGACAACTATGCCTACGGCAACAGCCAGGGCAAGGACAACGTCATCAACCTGGACCAGTCCGGCTACAGCAACCAGAGCTACACCAACCAGCTGTACGGTAGCGGCAACGAAGCCACCATCAAGCAGGCTGACAGCTACAACATGGCCTATGTGACCCAGGGAGGCCAGGGCAACAAAGCGTACGTCGACCAGAGCGGTGTCAACCAGACCGCAACCATCAGCCAGCTGGGCAGCACGAACCTGGCCACTGTGACCCAGCAGTAGATCGCTCCCCCCTTGAACCGCGGTGCTCCTCTCCCTGGTGCCGCGGTTCCTTTTTATTCTCGTCAGAACTTCCTTTTCTTTGCCGGCCTGTTCGCGGGCACGCCCGCTCCCACAGGTACTCCACTGCCGTCAAAGCCTGTGCAAACCTGGTGGGCGCGGGCGTGCCCGCGAATTAGGCCAAGCCTGCCAAGGGCATTACAATGGACCCCACCCAACCCGATACAAAGCCCATGATCCAGTCCGACCTCGACCTGTTCGGCCCCCAGCCGCAACGCCTGGCCAGCCACACCGTGCTGCTGCCCGGCTTCGCCCTGACCGATATCGAGGCGCTGCTCGACGCCCTGCGTCCGGTGCTGCGTGCCGCGCCGTTCCGGCACATGCACACCCCGGGCGGCCTGCGCATGGCGGTCGGCCTGACCAACTGCGGCACCCTGGGTTGGGTCAGTGATGAACACGGCTACCGCTACAGCCCCTGCGACCCGCTCAGCGGCAAACCGTGGCCTGCCCTGCCCCCAGTGTTGCTCGACCTGGCCGCCCGCGCCGCGGCCATGGCCGGGTTCGACGATTTCGTGCCGGACGCCTGCCTGGTCAACCATTACCTGCCGGGTACCCGCCTGAGCCTGCACCAGGACCGCGACGAGCAGGACTTCGGCCAGCCGATCGTGTCCGTGTCGCTGGGGCTTCCGGCGGTGTTCCTGTTCGGTGGCCTGCAGCGCGTCGACAAGACCCGGCGCATCCCGCTGAGCCATGGCGATGTGTTGGTCTGGGGTGGCGAAGACCGCTTGCGCTTTCACGGCGTGCTGCCGATCAAGCCTGGCGTGCATCCGCGCCTGGGCGAGCGGCGGATCAACCTGACCTTGCGCAAGGCCGGTGGCTGAATCGGCCCCGCGCTCCGTCACCCGGCGCAAACAGGATGAACGCACATGAAACACGTTGAACATCTTGGCCAGGCAAGCTTCAAACGATAAGCCACGCCCTCTTCAGCCTGGAGCCCAGCATGCCCTGCAAGCCCTGTTCCCCGACCCTACACAGCGGAGCCGCGCGCCTATGAAAATGCCCTGCCGCGCACCCAATGCCTCGCTGCAACTCGATTACGTACGCGACACCCTGTTCGGCCCGGTGGCGCAGAGCGTGGTGTGCCAATGCCAGCTCGCCGCCCTCAACCTGCAAGGCCGGCCGGGGCTGCGCCTGCACATCTGCCCGCCGTTGCCTGACAAGGTTGACCGTGCCCACAGCGTGGCCTTTGTCTGGGACGGGCGCAGCTACCACGGTGTGGTCCGCGACCAGGGAAAATGCGGTGATGGCGGCCTGAACCTGCTGCTGGAGCTGCAGTGAGGCGATCAGCGAGTGTGCCTGAGCATGGGCAGTGCCGCACAACTGGCGGATAGATGCGCCCGGCCAGCCTGTGGGCTGAGCAGGGCGCGGTGGGCGTGCTCAGGCAATCGCCTTGAGCGGCGCCGGGTGGCTGTCACGCAGCGCGTGCAGCTGCCCGACCAGGTTGACCAGGTCACGGCAACTGTTGAGGCTTTGCAGCGGAACCCCGCTCAGGGTCACGCCCTCATCGAGACTCTGGCCCTGACCCAGGCGGATGGTCAGGTTGGCGCCGTCCGGGCAGCTGACTTCACAACGGTCGGGCAGGCAGGCCTGCTCGATCATCTGCCGCATTTCTAGCATCGAAACTCCTATCAACGACATGGTACGACCCTCTCTGTGGGATGGCCTGTTGTGTGAGTACGCCTTTGTCAGGCGAGGCGCCAATTGATATTGCGCATGCCCGGGCAGGCGTCCATGCGCCGGGGCAATGATCGTGCGGGGAATCCTCTAGCACCTTAGTGGAAGATCGCTTGCGCAGGCGGAGGGTTCGAACGCAATGGCAGACTTAACGACGAGCGGTCCCGGCAGGCCCCAGCGATGCCCACAGGTGCTGGGCCGCATAGGCCCGCCACGGTCGCCAGGCCAGGGCTCTTTGCGCCAGTTGGGCGTCATCGCCTTCGAGCAAGCGCAACGCCTTGACCAGCGCCACGTCGCCCAGCGGCAAGGCATCGGCCGCGCCGGCCTGGCGCAGCGCCAGGTAGTGCGCGCTCCAGGGGCCGATACCCTTGAGTTGGCACAGGTTGCGTAGCAATTCGTCCAGCACCTGCCCGCTGCGTAGCAGCCCCGGTTCGGCCAGCAAGGCACTGGCCAGCGTGCCCAGGGTGGCAGCGCGCGCCCGCGGCATGCCCATGCCGTCGAACTGCGCAGTTGCCAATACCGGCAGCGCCGGGAACACATGGCTCAGGCCCGGTGCGGACCGGCGCAGGGCCACGCCGTGGCGTTGCACCAGGCGGCCGGCCAGGGTCATTGCCCCGGCCACACTGACCTGCTGGCCCAGCACAGTGCGCATGGCCTGCTCACAGGCGTCCCAGCCTTGTGGCACGCGCAGGCCTGGGCGCTGCTGTATCAGGCAGGCCATCAGTGGATCGCGGGACAGTTCGGCATTGATGCGAGCGGGGTCGGCATCGAGGTCGAAGACCCGCCTCAGCCTGGCGACAAGGCCGGGTAGCACAAGCGCCGGGACGCCTTCAAGGCGGACCCGCAGGTGCTGGCTGCCCGAAGGTGTCGCGTGCAGCACGGCGTGGCGGCCGGCAACCACCAGGGTACGCCGGTAGGTGCCATGGAAGCAGGTCTCGATGCCGGGGATGCAGCGTGCAGCAAGGAAGGCCAGGGTCGAGGGCCAGTGGTAAGGAGCACGGTAGCGCAGCCACAGGGTGTGGTGGCCGGGGGTGGGCAATGATCGGCGCACGGCGTGCAAAGGAGTTAGCTTGGGCATGGCTGCATCATGCCAGCAAATCTAATGCCCTGTACCGGCCCTGTCGCCGGCAAGCCAGCTCTCATGGAACTGCACATGACTCATTGAATTGGCAGGGCCCCTGTGGGAGCGGCTTTAGCCGCGAACACCGGCGCAGCCGGTGCCATGCACCGCGTTGGATTCTTCGCGGCTGAAGCCGCTCGCACAGGGTACGAGGATCGCTTGCAAATTCAGTTATCTGTGCGACAGGGCCGGACAAGCCATTCAATCAACCAGGGTCAATGCGCCGCACCGTCCCGCGCATCCTGCATCTGCCCGAACCGCCCGGCATGGAAGTCGTCGAACGACTCGGCAATCTCTGCCTGGCTGTTCATCACGAACGGGCCATAACCCACGATCGGCTCGTCGATCGGCTCACCGCTGAGCAGCAGCAGGCTGGCACCTTCCAGCGCTTCGACGGCAACGTCCTCACCGCTCCGGTCAAGCAGCACCAGGCTGGATGGACCGGCTTCGCGCTCGCCGTTGATCCGCACATTGCCGCGCAACACCACCAGCGCCGCATTGCGCCCGGCGGCCACCGGCAACTGCAAGGCTGCACCGGCATTCAGGCGCAGGTCCCAGACATCCATGGCGGTAAAGGTCCGCGCCGGCCCAGAGTGGCCACGATAGTCACCTGCAATCACCCGCAGGCTACCGCCCTCGCCGTCCAGCGCCACCACCGGGATGTCCTCGGCCAGCAGCGTCTGGTAGCCAGCCGCTGCGCGCTTGTCCCGCGCCGGCAGGTTGACCCACAGCTGTACCATCTCCAGCGTACCGCCACTGCGGGCAAAACCCGGGGAATGGAACTCTTCATGGATGATGCCGTTGGCAGCCGTCATCCACTGCACGTCACCGGGGCCGATCAAGCCACCGGCGCCGGTGGAGTCACGGTGCTCCAGCTCGCCCTGGTAAACGATGGTCACGGTCTCGAAGCCGCGGTGCGGATGCTGGCCAACGCCGCGCCGCGCACTGGTGGGGGTGAAGTCATGAGGGCCGGCATAGTCCAGCAGCAGGAACGGACTGATCTTGCTGGCCAGGTTGTCGTAGGTGAACAGGCTGCGCACCGGGAAGCCATCACCTACCCAGTGGGCATGAGGACTGCGGTGAACACCCAGAATCGTTTTCATGAGAAGGCTCCTCTCTTGGTTGAGACAACCTTATCAATGACGCCAATCAGGCGGTAGCTGGCTGGATTGGCATTCATCGTTCCACCAATGGAACAATTAGCCTTGCAAGAAACCGAGCACCTGTTCGGCAGCCGTGGCCGGGTCTTCCTGCATGAAGCAGTGCCCGCCGGCAACCTGCTGTGCGGTCACGTTGTGGTTGAGCGCCGCCAGGCGGTTCACCGAATGGGGCACGAAGGGGTAGGTTTGCTCGCCATACAGCACCCGCGTGGGCGTGCGGATCGCCGTAAGGCTTGCCCACATGCGCTTGGGGAACGAACTGAAGATTTCCACTTCGCGGCTGGGCCGGCACTTGAGCACCACCGCTTCGCCACAGTCGCCAATGGCATGCTCGATGTAGGCCCGCAGCGCCGCATCGGTCCAACCCTTGAAGATCCCCCGCCCTTGCAGCGAAGCCAGGGCTGCCTCGCGGTCAGGCCAGTGGCTGCGACGGCTGGCGGCCTTGCGCGCCAGGGCATGACGCTGGTGCAAGCCGACCAGGGCTGCAACCCCCATTACACCCAGCATGCGCCGGCTGAACAGTACCGGGTCAAGCAGCACCGCACGCCTGAACAGTTGCGGTTCACTGGCCAGGATCAGGCCGGTCAGTACGCCACCGAAGCTGTGGCCCACGGCAAAGCGCGGCACGTCGCCATACTCGCCTCGTCCGGCTTCGAAAGCGTCCACTGCCAACGCAGCGGTACGGTTCCAGCCACGAAACACCCCGCCATGGTCACTGTCACCATGGCCCTGGACATCGCTGAGCCACAGGTCGAAATGCTCGCCCAGGCGCAGCAGCAACGGTTGGTAGGCCAGGCAGCAGAAGCCGTTGCCGTGCAGAAAGTGCAGCAGCGGCCTGCCACTGGCCGGGGTTCGCCAACCACGCAGGGTGAAGCCTTCGGCGCATTCGTGGGACCAGGGAATCAACTGCATCGGCTTACTGTACTCGCAGGTCAGGAAAACGCCGATTCTACAAACAGCAGCGGGTACAGTGAAATCACCAGCAACAAGGCCATCAGGACATTGAACAGCATCAGCCAGCGCGGGTTCTGCAACAGGTTGCGCAGGGCACTGCCGAACATCACCCACACCCCCACGCTGGGCAGGTTGACCAAGGCGAACAAGGCGGCAATGACAATAACGTTGGTTACATAGCCTTGCGCCGGCGTGTAGGTGGTGATTGCCCCCACTGCCATCACCCAGGCCTTGGGGTTGACCCACTGGAATGCCGCCGCCCCCCAGAAGCCCAGCGGTTTGCGGGCACTGGACGAGGCTGTGCCGACCGGCCCGGAGGTGGCGATCTTCCAGGCCAGGTACAACAGGTAGGTGGCGCCGGTGTAGCGCAGTACCGTGTACAGTGGCGGCCAGGCCTTGAACACCTCGCCCAGGCCCAGGCCAACAGCCAGCACCATCACCATGAACCCGACGCTGATACCCATGGCATGGGGGATCGAGCGGCGCACGCCGAAGTTCACCCCCGAAGCCAGCAGCATGGTGTTGTTGGGGCCAGGCGTGATGGAAGATACAAAGGCAAACAGCACGAAGGCGGTCAGCAGGTCGGCAGAGGCAAGCATGGCAGGCATTCCACATTCTTTATGGGTCCTGTCACACTAATGGAGTCGCCCTCCTCTGCGACCGGTACAGTTCTACTAAATTGTGTAGATACACATCGCTGTACCGCTACCACCAGACCAAGGAAGCCGTCACCATGAGTCTCACCATTCGCCCTGCCGTACGCGCCGATGCCGAGCAGATCCTGGCCTTCATTACCGAGCTGGCCGAGTACGAACGCGCCCGCCACGAGGTGATCGCGAGCGTTGCCGATATCGAATACAGCCTGTTTGGCGAGGGCAGCACCGTGCACAGCCTGATTTGCGAACGCGATGGCCGGGCAATCGGCTTTGCTGTGTATTTCTATAGCTACTCGACCTGGCTAGGTCGCAACGGCATCTACCTGGAAGACCTGTACATCACCCCTGAGCAACGCGGCGACGGCGCCGGGCGACAGTTGCTGCAACACATTGCCCGCGAGGCAGTGGC
The DNA here is from genome assembly GCF_017490805.1 of Pseudomonas sp. 43(2021). Lineage (NCBI taxonomy): Bacteria > Pseudomonadati > Pseudomonadota > Gammaproteobacteria > Pseudomonadales > Pseudomonadaceae > Pseudomonas > Pseudomonas sp. 43(2021). The sequence goes on along the minus strand of NZ_JAFGYJ010000012.1, from coordinate 69,373 downwards.
GAATAATTGCGGGCGGCTGGAATGGAGCGTGCTGGACTGGAACGAACCGGCGATCGGCTTCTACCAGAAGCTGGGGGCCGAGGCGCAGGATGAGTGGGTGCGCTACCGGCTGGATGGGGACAAGCTGGCGGCGTTTGCCCGGGGATAACCGGGGGCGCTTGCGTCCGGTTTCCGGTCAAGCCCGCTCTCCTGGAACTGCGCATCACTCGGCAGGGGCACTGTGGGAGCGGCTTCAGCCGCGAACACCGGCGCAGCCGGTGCCATGCACCGCGTTGGATTCTTCGCGGCTGAAGCCGCTCCCACAGGATGCCCGGAGCCCCCGCAAACTCAATTCTGGCAATTGACGCCAGCCCCGCCCCATGCTCTCCTTATGCCTCGCGTTCAGGTGCCCCCCATGGGGGTGAAACGGGAAACCGGTGCGTCGCAGGCCCTCCAGCAGGGCCGGACAAGGCCGGTGCTGCCCCCGCAACGGTAAGCGAGCGAAGCGTCTTTGCCACTGTGCCCGGTCACCCGGCATGGGAAGGTGACGCCTTCCAGGAGCCTGGCTCCTCCTCGCAAGCCCGGAGACCGGCCTGGCGTTCATGAACACCCCGCGGTGGGCGGGCGCTGTTGCATTCCCCTGGGCCGCCACGCTCGGGGCTGCCGCGCTTGCCCATTGCCCACAAAAAGCAGAGGAACGCGTCATGCCCGTCACCAGCGCCAAGCAACATAGCATCACCACCCCCGTCACCCTCAGCCAGCGTGTCGTTATCGCCGTGGGCGCCAGCCTGCTGGGCCTGTGCCTGGTGTACTTCGCCGGCTTCTCGCACATCGAGGCCGTGCACAACGCCGCCCACGACACCCGCCACAGCGCCGCCTTCCCCTGCCACTGAGTACGCCCGATGATCACACGCATTGCCCGTACCGCGGGCTTCAGCGGGCTACTGGCGGCCTTGCTGCTGACCCTGCTGCAAAGCTTCTGGGTCGCCCCGCTGATTCTCGAGGCAGAAACCTACGAGTCCGCGGCCCCGGCCGCCCAGCACGAACATGCTGGCGAAGTGGCCGCCCATGAACACAGCGCCGAAGCCTGGTCGCCGGAAGACGGCTGGCAGCGGGTACTGTCCACCACCGGCGGCAACCTGGTGGTCGCGGTCGGTTTCGCCCTGATCCTCACCGCCCTTTACAACCTGCGCGAACCAAAGCGTGCCGCCACCGGTGCGTTGTGGGGCCTGGCCGGCTTTGCCGTGTTCTGCCTGGCCCCGACCCTGGGCCTGCCGCCGGAACTGCCAGGTACCGCAGCCGCCGACCTGGGACAACGCCAGGCCTGGTGGGTCGGCACCGCCAGTGCCACTGCGCTGGGCCTGGCCCTGCTGGTGTTCGCCCGCCACTGGTTGCTGAAGGCGCTGGGGGCCGTGCTGCTGGTCATTCCCCATGTAATCGGTGCACCGCAACCCGAGGTGCACGAGAGCCTGGCCCCTGCCGCATTGGAAACCCAGTTCAAAGTGGCCTCCTGGCTGACCAACGCTGCCTTCTGGCTGGCCCTGGGCCTGCTTAGCGCCTGGCTGTTCGGACGCTCCAGCAAGGCCTGATGCCAGCCTTTTACGCCGGCATCGGCTGCCGCCGGGGTTGCCCGGCGGATACGCTGGAAACCCTGCTACGCCAGGCCCTGGACAACCAGGGCCTGGCGTTGGCCGACCTGCATGGCATCGCCAGCATCGGCCTGAAGGCCGACGAAGCCGGCTTGCAGCAGTTGGCCGAACGCCTCGACGTGCCCTTGGTGTTGTACGATACCGCGCAGTTGCAACCCTACGAACACCAACTCAGCCACCGCTCCGCCACAGCCCATACCCACAGCGGCTGCTGGGGCGTGGCCGAGAGTGCGGCGCTGGCCCTGGCAAGTCAGCGGCTTGGCACGGCCAGTTTGCTGCTGACGCGCCAGGTACTGGGCCCGGCCACTCTCGCCCTGGCCTGTTGAACGTTCTCCCCCTCTTTCTTGCAAGGACTTTCCATGACGGTCTACTTCATCGGCGCCGGCCCCGGCGACCCGGAACTGATCACGGTCAAGGGCCAAAGGCTGATCCGCCAGTGCCCGGTGATCATCTATGCCGGTTCGCTGGTGCCGGCCGCCGTGCTCGAGGGCCACCAGGCCGAGACCGTGATCAACAGTGCCGAACTGCACCTGGAACAGATCATTGCCGCCATGCGCAGCGCGCACGAGCAAGGTCAGGATGTAGCCCGGGTACACAGTGGCGACCCCAGCCTGTACGGCGCCATCGGTGAGCAGATCCGCCACCTGCAGGCGCTGGGCATCGATTACCAGATCATCCCCGGGGTCACCGCCACGGCGGCCAGCGCCGCCCTGCTCGGCTGCGAACTGACCCTGCCGCAGGTCGCGCAGACCGTTATCCTCACCCGCTATGGCGACAGTTCGCCAATGCCGCCCGGCGAACAACTGGGCGACCTGGCGCGCCACGGCAGCACCCTGGCGATTCACCTGGGGGTCAAGCACCTGTCGCGTATCGTCGATGAACTGTTGCCGCACTACGGCGCGCACTGCCCGGTGGCGGTGGTGCATCGCGCCACCTGGCCGGACCAGGACTGGGCACGCGGCACCCTCGGCGATATCGTCGAACGTGTCGCGGCCAAAGACTTCCGGCGCACCGCGCTGATCCTGGTGGGCCACGTGCTGGGCGACACACCGTTTGCCGAATCAGCCTTGTACCGCGCGGGGCACGCCCACCTGTATCGCCCTGGCGACCAGGCATTGCCAGCTTCGCCGCGGACGTAGCAGACTCCAGGTTCCCGCCTGCAAACAGGAGTCATGCCCATGCTCGACCTACGCCCCAACTGCGAGTGCTGCGATACCGACCTGCCGGGTGACAGCCCCGACGCGCTGATCTGCTCCTTCGAATGCACCTTCTGCCGTACCTGCGCCGAAACCCGTTTCCAGGGCCGTTGCCCGAACTGCACTGGCCAGTTGGTGGCACGGCCGACACGGGTCGGCCAGGCGCTGGCCAACAACCCCGCCTCGACCCAGCGCGTGAGCAAATCGCACTCCGCCTGCGCTTGACCGACCTCAAAAAACAGACATTGCCGCTTTGGTAGGGTGATGTCTTTCCCCTTTTTTGTAGGACTTTTCAACAACAAGCGCGGGGACTTTCAACACTTCTATACTCGGCATTACCAAATTTCGGGAATGGTCGTATCGTGCAGCGCTTCCGATAACCCCACTTGCAGACGTATTCCTGAGTGATCCAGGAAGCGGACCACACCCCGACAGGAGTTTTCCTCATGACTACCGTGCTGATCGTCGACGACCACCCCATCGTCCGGCTGTCCTTGCGCATGTTGCTCGAACGCGAGCGCTTCCATGTCATCGGCGAGGTCGGCAATGGTAGCGAGGTGGCGCAGGTGGCCCGCGAACTGCGCCCGGACGTGGTCATTCTCGACATCGGCCTGCCCGGCCTGGACGGCATGGAAGTGATCAAGCGCCTGCAATGCCTGGAGCCGGTCCCCAAGATCATGGTACTGACCGGCCAGGCCACCGACCTGTATGTACGGCGCTGTCTGGATGCCGGTATCGGCGCTTTCGTGACCAAGGAAGAAGACCACGAGGCGTTGCTGTTCGCCCTCAAGGCCCTGGTCAAGGGCTACTCGACCTTCCCGCAGATGTCGGTCAACAGCAACTCGCTGGAAAGCGAGCCGGTGCGCCTGGCCAGCCTGTCCAACCGGGAAATGGAAGTGCTGCGGCGCCTGGCGCGCGCCGAGAGCAACAAGTATATCGGCACCTGCATGAACCTCAGTGCCAAGACCATCAGCACCTACCGGGGCCGCATCATGGAAAAGCTCAAGACCGAATCGCTGGTTGAAATGGTCGACCTGGCCAAGCGCAACGGCATCTGCTGAGCACTTGACGGCGATGAAGCGCCTGCTGGCAAGCGCCCTCCTGGCCATCAGCCTGGCCGGTTCCGGCGCGCTGCTGGCCAACAGCGAACCTCGCCAGTTGCTGGCCCGCTCGGTCAGCGCCGCCGCCCCACTCGCGCTGTCCCACGACGAGCGGCAATGGCTACAGCAACGCCAGCACCTGGTGCTGGGCAGTTCGCGGCCCGACTACCCACCGCTCGAAATCAATATCAGCCAGCGCGACTACGAAGGCCTGAGCGCCGATTACGCAGGCATCATTGCTGAACAGTTGGGCATCCCTATCGAAGTGCGACGCTACGACAGCCGCCACGAAGCCATCGCTGCGCTACGCGAGGGCCGAATCGACCTGCTGGGCAGCTCCAACGCCTTCGAGGCGGCGGATGCCCAGCTCAGCCTCAGTGCGGCCTATGCCGACGACCTGCCGGTCATCGTCACCCGCGAGGGGCACAGCCTGAAAAACACGCCCGACCTTGCCGGCCTGCGCCTGGCCATGGTCGATCATTACCTGCCAGCCAGTAGCGTCCGCACCCTGTACCCCAAGGCGCAATTGAGCCTGTATCGCTCGACCCTGGCCGGGCTGGCCGCGGTCGAACTGGGCGAGGCCGACGCTTACCTGGGCGATGCCATCAGTACCGACTTCGCGATTGGCAAGAGTTACCAGGGCACGCTGAAGATCGACCATTTCTGCCAGGTCGCCCCTGGGGCGTTTGCCTTTGCCCTGGCCAGTGACAACCCGCGCCTGCGCCAACTGGTCGACAAGGCGCTGGCGCGCATCAGCGAAAGCGAACGCCTGAACATCCTGCGCCGCTGGGGCAGCGGCAACACCAGCCTGCTGCTGCAGCGCCACGTCACCGACCTGACCGCAGAAGAAGAAGCCTGGATCGCTGCCAACCCCAGCATCAGCGTACTGGTCAACACATCGCTGGCGCCGCTGACTTTCAACGACGCCCAGCACCACCCCAGTGGCATTACCCTCGACCTGCTCAAGCAGATCTCGCTGCGCACGGGGCTGCATTTCAAGCCGGTCGAAAGCACTTCGGCACAGGCAATGGTCGAGCGTCTGGCACGCGGCGATGCGCAGATGATCGGCGCATTGGGCTACGGTACGGACCGTTCGAAACAACTGCGCTATACCCGCCCCTACCTGGTCAGCCCGCGGGTGCTGGTCACCCGCGGCGACAACGCATCACCGGCGCAGGCCAAGGCGCTGGATGGCCAGCGCATCGCCCTGGTGCGCGGCTCGCCGCAACGGGCCCTGCTGCAACAACGCTACCCGCAGGCCAGGATGGTCGAAGTGGACAACCCGCTCGGCCTGATGGAAGCCGTGGCCAACGGTGCCGCCGACGTCGCCCTGAGCAGCCATATCAATGCCGCCTACTACATCAGCCATGTATTCAAGGACCGCCTGCGCATCGCCAGTGTGCTCGACGACGACCCGGCTGTCGCCGCCTTCGCCGTGGCCGCGGACCAACCCCAGCTGCAGGCAATCCTCGACAAGGCACTACTGAGCATTCCACCCGAAGAGCTGGACCAGCTGGTCAACCGCTGGCGCACCAGTACCCTGGTCAGTGACAGCCTCTGGCGTGACTACCGCACCCTGGCCCTGCAGGTGCTGGTGCTGTCGGCCTTGCTGCTGGCCGGGGTGGTGTTCTGGAACAGCTACCTGCGCAAGCTGATCAACCAGCGCACCGAGGCCCAGCACGCGCTGCAAGCCCAGTTGGCGCTGAGCCGCGGCCTGCTCGAACAACTGCGCCAGGCCAAGGACGACGCCGAACAGGCCAGCCAGACCAAGAGCACCTTCCTGGCCACCATGAGCCATGAAATCCGTACCCCGATGAATGCCGTGATCGGCCTGCTGGAGTTGGCCCTGGAAGACAGCCGCGGCGGCCGTTGCGACACCCAGACCCTGCAGACCGCCCATGACTCGGCCATCGGCCTGCTTGAACTGATTGGCGATATTCTCGACATTTCCCGCATCGAATCCGGGCATATCACCCTGCAGCCGGTGCCCACCAACCTGGTCGAACTGGTACGTGCCACCGTGCGGGTGTTCGAAGGCAATGCAAGGGCCAAAGGCCTGCATTTGCACAGCGAACTGCCGGCTGCGCCGGTCTGGGTGCTGGCTGATCCGCTACGACTCAAGCAGGTTTTGTCCAACCTGATCAGCAACGCCATCAAGTTCACCGATCGCGGCGAAGTCCACGCCAGCCTGCTGCTGCCCACGCCCCCCGACAACGACCACCTGGCAGTGGAACTGAGTGTGCGAGACACCGGCATCGGCATCAGCCCGGCCGACCAGGCCCGGCTGTTCAATACCTTCGTCCAGGCCGACGGCCCTCGAGCACGCCAGGGCGCCGGCCTGGGGCTGGTCATCAGCCGCACCTTGGCCGAGCTGATGGGCGGCAACCTGGGCTTGCAGAGCGTCGAAGGCGTTGGCACCAAGGTGCAGGTCAACCTGCAACTGCCCGCCTGCGCAGCACCGGAGCAGGTGCAACTGCACGCCCCGGTGCTGGAAAGCAGCAGCGGCCCGTTGAACATACTGGTGGTCGACGACTACCCCGCCAACCTGCTGCTGCTGGAGCGGCAACTGCAGACCTTGGGGCACCACGTGACGTTGGCGGAAAACGGCGAAATCGCTCTGGCGCGCTGGCAGGCAGCGCGCTTTGACCTGGTGATCACCGATTGCAGCATGCCGGTCATGGATGGCCATGAACTGACCCGCCGCATCCGCAACCTCGAGGGCGAGCGCGGCCTGGCGGCATGCCGGATTCTCGGCGTCACCGCCAACGCCCAGGCCGAAGAGCGTGCCCGCTGCCTGGCCAGCGGCATGGACGAATGCCTGTTCAAACCGATTGGCTTGCGCACGCTCAAGACCCACCTGCCCCAGGCCCTTGCCCGGCAACAGCCGCCGGCGCGGCCCGGCAGCGGCTTCAACCTGAGCGAATTGCGCCACCTGACCCAGGACGACGAACAACTGATTCGGCATTTGCTGGAACAGCTGTCGCAAAGCATCAGCGAAGACCTGGGCACCTTGCGTGCACTGGCAGCAGACGCCCCCGGCGAGGCGGTGCGCGCACTGGCTCACCGGATCAAGGGTGGGGCAAAGATGCTCAAGGTGCGCACGCTGGTCAAGGATTGCGAAGCCATCGAACAGGCCCACGGCCAAGGCCTGTCGACGGCTGACTTGCGCCTGCAATTACAAGCCAGCCTGGAGGCCTTGCTGGACGAGCTGGGTGATGCGCTCAGTTCAATTGAAGCGTCGAACTGATCTGGCTGATGGCATCCACCACGTGCCGTGAACCCTGCTGGATTTCCATGATCACCGTGCCAGCCTCGTTGGCCAGCGCCACGCCATCACCGGTGCGCTTCAGGCTCGACTGCATGCTGGCTACAGCCAACAGTGACAGGTCGTGGTTCTGCCTCACCACATCGACGATTTCCAGGGTTGCCTTGCTGGTTCGCGCCGCCAGGTTGCGCACCTCGTCGGCCACCACGGCAAAACCGCGGCCGTGCTCGCCGGCGCGGGCCGCCTCGATGGCTGCGTTCAAGGCCAGCAGGTTGGTCTGGTCGGCAATGCCCCGGATGGTCAACACGATCTGCCCGATCACATCCGACTGCTTGCTCACCGCATCGATACTGCGTGCAGCGTCGTCGAGCTCATGGGAAATCTGCTCGATCACCTGCACCGCCTGCTGTACCACCTCGGTGCCCTTGCGCGCACAGGCGTCGGTCTGCACCGAACTGGCATGGGCAGCATCGGCGGCACTTTGCTGGGTGCTGACCTGGCGGGTGATGTCGCTGGCGAACTTCACCACCTTGTACAAGCGGCCCTTGCTGTCGAAGATCGGGTTGTAGGACGCCTCCAGGTAGACCGTCTGGCCATGTTTGTCGATGCGCTGGAAACGGTGCGAATGGTATTCGCCTCGGTTGAGCGACGCCCAGAACTCGCGGTATTCGGCCGATTCGCGCTCATGCGCCAGGCAGAACAGCCCGTGATGGCGGCCGACCACCTCGTCCAGGCGATAGCCCATGGTGTCGAGAAAGTTCTGGTTGGCCTTGATCACCCGGCCCTGCGGCGTGAATTCGATCACCGCCATGGAGCGGCTGATGGCCTTTAGCAGGCTTTCGCTCTCGTGCTCCTCCACCACCCGCTGACTGATGTCGGATGCCACCTTGATCACACTGCTGACCTGGCGCTGCTCATCCAGTACCGGCATGTAACTGGCTTCCAGCCAGACTTCGCGGCCGGCCTTGTCGATGCGCTCGAAGGTACCGCTGATAGCCTTGCCCTGCCCCAGTTCACGCCACAGTTGCTGGTATTCGGCGCTTTTCGCGTAGTCCGGATCGCAGAACAGCCGGTGGTGCTTGCCGCGCAACTCATCGGCGCTGTAGCCCATGGCCTGGCAGAAGCGCTCGTTGGCATCGAGTATTGTTCCGTCGGGGGCGAACTCGATCATCGCCATCGAACGGCTGATCGCCGCCAGTTTGGCCTGCAAGCTGGCCAAGGCCTGATGACTGCGCTGGATCTCTACCAGGTCGGACTTGCGGTGGAAATCGAACATGACGCCGGGCTCCTGTATGCGCGGTGTCCTGAGCATAGTTCGCCTGGTGTAAGTCGTGTTTTTTGTGGCGCCTGTGAAATCGAGCGCCGCCCGCGCGGCGCATCGCGAGCGAAGCTCGCTCCTACATTTGTTTCGGGCCAGTAACGCCTGCACCAGCGCGCGCGACCGCCTTGTTTGTTTCGCACGATATCGAGGTGGACGCCAAAGGGCCGCGCGCCTCTGCCTCAGGAATAATTGGCCCGAAACAGATGTAGGAGCGAGCTTCGCTCGCGATGCGCCGCGCGGGCGGCGCTCGGTCTCGAAACCACCCCACCCCTCAAGACGAGCTCAGGAACTCTCCCGCACCATCAACTCAAAGCCCAGGTCCTGCTGCGCATTTGCTACCCGCTTGCCATCGAGCAACGCCAGCAGCGCCTGAGCCGCGCCGCGCCCCACGGCGGCCCGAGGCGTGCGAATCGAAGTCAGCCGCGGCACCATGTGCGCCGAAGCCGGCAGGTCGTTGAAACCGACCATCGCCACCTGTCGCGGTACCTCCACGCCCTGGCGCAATGCCTGCAGCACCGCGCCCTGGGCCAGGTCGTCGTTGCAGAAGAAGATACCGTCGACATCCGGCGCCTGCTGCAGCAGCTGGCTGAACAGCGCGCCGCCCAAGGCGATGGAAGAAGGCTCCGGCGCCAGCACCTCCAGCTCGGCCGCCTGCAAGCCGGCCTCGGCCAACGCCTGGCGGAACCCCTCGGCACGCTGCATCACCCGCGGGTCGAGCTGCGCGGCAATGAATGCCAGGCGCTTGCGCCCGCGCTCGATCAGGTGGCGGGCCGCAGCGCGCCCGGCCTGCTGCTGCGAAAAGCCGACCGACAAGGCCCCGGCCTCGCCATTCAGTTCCATCATGTGCACGCAGGGCACGCCACTGGCCGCCAGCATCTGCCGCGATCCCTCACTGCGCTCGAAACCGGTCAGCAGCATGCCGCAAGGCTGGTAGGCCAGGTAATTGCGGATCAGGTTCTCTTCCTCGGCAAGGTCGTAGTGATAGTTGCCGATCAGCACCTCGAGCCCGCGCGGGCGCATGACCTCATGAATGGCTTCCAGGGTGTCGATGAACAGCTGGTTGGACAGCGACGGAATCAACACCACCACCGACTGGCTGCGTGCCGAAGCCAGGGCCCGGGCCGCCGGATTGGCCACATAACCCAGGCTCGCTGCAGCCGCAACGACCTTTTCGACCAGCTCCGGCGCGACCGTGCTGACCCCACGCAGGGCGCGCGAGGCGGTAATCGGGGAAACCCCGGAAAGCTTGGCAACTTCTGCCAGGGTGGGACGACCTGTGGTACGGGAGCCGGTGCGGGACATGAGTGTTGTAATTTTACTACTTGCAAGGAAAGGGAACGGCCACTAAGGTAGCGCTGTCTCAGGACGCAGGCAATGTAATCTTTGGTAGCCGCCATCACGCGCTCGCCGCCAAGCGTCCATACTGCGTAAGGACAAGATCAATAACACCGGGGAGGTGGCTGTTCGTCGACGACGAGACAGCGCTGTCTCACCCGCAGGAGGTACTGATGAATTCTCCCCTGTCCGCCATCGTGGTGATGGGCGTGGCCGGTTGCGGCAAAAGCTGCATCGGCGCTGCCATTGCCGCCCGAAGTGGCGGCCGCCTGATCGAAGGCGACGCTTTCCACCCTGCCGAAAACATCCGCAAGATGAGCGCTGGCATCCCTCTGGACGACAGCGACCGTGCCGGCTGGCTGGTGCGTCTTGGTCAGGAACTACAAGCCACGACCCAGGCTGGGGAGCGTCCGATCCTGACCTGTTCAGCCCTCAAGCGCCGCTATCGCGACACCCTGCGCGATGCCATGCCGGGGCTGGTGTTCGTGTTCCTCGAACTGTCGCCCGCCGAGGCCGAAAAACGCGTGCTGGCCCGCCCCGGGCATTTCATGCCGGCGAGCCTCATCGACAGCCAGTTCGCTGCGCTGGAACCGCCACACGGCGAACCCCTGACCCTGGCGCTTGACGCCACCCAGCCCATCGAAGCGCTTGCCGAAGCGGTGGACAGCTGGCTAAAGGGCCGCGGTGAGCGGGGCCTGGCACAAACGGCCTGACCTTGCCGACTTTCCTGGTTCACTAAAGACAGCGCTATCCTGCCCCGTAAACGCGCGCAAAGTTCCAAAAAAGCTACGCCAAAACAACGATAAGACCGAGGCCTTCAAACCATGTTCGGACTGGCTACTGATACCTTCCTGCTGCTCGACGCGCTGGTTACCATCGTCGGGCTGATCCTGCTGATCACCCACTTCAAAGTTCACCCCTTCGTCGCCCTCACGATCGCGGCCGGCTTCCTTGGCCTGACCTCCGGCATGCCGGTGGCCAAGGTCATGAAATCGTTCCAGGATGGGTTTGGCGGCGTGCTGGGCTTCGTCGGCATCGTGCTCGCCCTGGGTACCATGCTCGGCAAGCTGATGGCCGACTCCGGGGGCGCCGACCAGATCGCGCAAACCCTCATCCGCGCCTTCGGCAAGAAGAACGTGCACTGGGCCATGATGTTCGCCGCCTTCCTGGTGGGCATCCCGCTGTTCTTCGAGATCGGCTTCGTGCTGCTGATTCCACTGGTGTTCATCGTCGCCCGGCGCTCGGGCGTGTCGCTGATCAAGATCGGCATTCCGCTGCTGGCCGGCCTGTCGGTGGTGCACGGCCTGGTGCCCCCGCACCCGGGCCCACTGCTGGCGATCGGCATCTTCCATGCCGACATCGGCAAGACCATCTTCTATGGCCTGATCGTGGCATTGCCTACCGCCATCATCGCCGGCCCGCTGTTCGGTAACTTCATTTCCCGCTACATCCCGGGTACCCCGTCCCAGGAACTGATGGACCAGATCGCCAAGGAGTCCGACCAGGGCAACCTGCCGAGCTTCACCATCACCCTGGTCACCGTGCTGCTGCCGGTGGTGCTGATGCTGCTGAAGACCTTCGCCGACGTGGTGCTGCCCGCCGAGCACATCGTGCGCCAGTGGATGGACCTGATCGGCCACCCCATCACCGCCCTGCTCGCCGCCCTGCTGCTGGCCTTCTACACCTTCGGCGCGGCCCGTGGCTTCAACCGCCAGCAGATCATGAAGATGCTTGACCAGAGCCTGGCTCCGACCGCGGCGATCGTGCTGATCGTGGGTGCCGGTGGCGGCTTCAAGCAGATGCTGGTGGACACTGGCGTGGGCAATGTGATCGGGCAGATGGCCGTGCAGGCGGAGATTTCGCCGATCATGCTGGCCTGGCTGGTAGCGGCGGTAATCCGCATCGCCACCGGTTCCGCCACGGTCGCCACCATCACCGGCGCGGGCATCGTCGCACCGGTGATCGACCTGGTGCCGGGGGTCAACCGTGAACTGCTGGTGCTGGCCACCGGCGCAGGTTCCTTGATCCTGTCCCATGTCAACGACGCCGGCTTCTGGCTGGTGAAGCAGTACTTCAACATGACCGTGGCGGAAACCTTCAAGACCTGGAGCATGATGGAGACCATCCTGTCGATCGTCGGCATCATCTTCATCATGTTGCTGTCGCTGGTGGTGTAACCGTTGATCGGGGTAATGGCACCTTGAAGCTTCGGGTAGGGCCGAAGGTAAGTATCAGCCCTACCAGAAGCAAAGGAGCCTGCCATGCCCCGCTCAAGCATCCTGCTGATTGCCCTGCTCGCCACGCCGCTGGCCCTGGCTGCCGGCACCGGCCCCACCTACCCCGACGACCCGCACAACCCGGCGCCCAAGCCGGGCGCGGACAGCACCCTCAACCCGATCGAAAAGCCCATGCCGCGGGATACCGACCCACGCATAAAGGGCAACGACCCGGACAGCCCGCCAGCTGAACAGAATGACAACCGGGATTTGCCGGGGATGGATGGCAGTGGCTCGGAAGGTACCGGGCGGCAGGGAGCAGCCGATACCCAGCGTTGATCAATGATCCTGAATGTTTCGCGGCCCCTGTGGGAGCGGCTTTAGCCGCGAAGAATCCAACGCGGTGCATGGCACCGGCTGCGCCGGTGTTCGCGGCTAAAGCCGCTCCCACAGGGGCCCTGCTGGTTCAATGGGTTATGCGCAGCCCTGTACGCCCCTTTAGCCGATGCTCACCACTGGCGCTTGTCCGGCCTGGTCAGCCCCAGCTTCTCGATCCGGTAACGCAGCATGTCCCGCGACAGCCCGAGCATGCGCGCCGACTTGGTCACGTTCCAGTCCGTGCGGTCCAGGGTCTTGCAGACCAGATCGCGCTCCATGTCCGGCAGGCTGGTGCCGAGCTCCGGTTCGTGCCGGGGCATTTCGAACACCGCAGGCGCCGCCTGCTGCACCAGCGGCTCGTCGATCAGGGTCATGCACAGGTTCAGCTGATGCGCCTGTACCACCTCGTTCGGTGCCAGCAGCACGGTCTGCTCCAGCATGTTGCGCAGTTCGCGCACATTGCCTGGCCAGCTGTAACCGAGCATCAGCTTTTCCGCCTCGGCGCAAAAGCGCAGGTTCGGTTTGCCATAACGCCGCCCATGATGGGCCAGGAAATGCCGCGCCAGAAGCAGCACGTCCTGCCCGCGGGAATACAGGCGCGGCACCTTCAGGGCAATGATGCGCAGGCGGAAGAACAGGTCGCGGCGGAACTTGCCCTGCTGCACCATCTGCTCCAGGTTGCAGTTGGTAGCACTGATCACCCGCAGGTCGACCTTGCGCTCCTTCACCGCGCCGATCCGGCGGATGCTGCGGTCTTCCAGCAACTTGAGCAGCTTGGCCTGCAGCACCAGGTCCATCTCGCCAATCTCGTCGAGGAACAACGTGCCGCCATCGGCAGCTTCCACCAGGCCCACCCGGCGCTCCTTGGCATCGGTAAAGGCGCCCTTCTCGTGGCCGAACAGTTCGGCCTCCAGCAGGTTGGCCGGGATCGAGGCGCAGTTGAACTCGATGAACGGCCCCTTGCTGCGCGACCCATCGAAGTGCAAGGCGCGGGCCACCAGCTCTTTACCGGTACCGGTTTCGCCTTCGATCAGCACCGGTGGCAAGTCGTCGCTGGCCATGCGCCGCTCGGCATCCAGCACCTGGCGCAGGGTGTGCTTGAGGGTGAGCATCGCCGGTGATTCGCCGATCAACGCCTGCAAACCGGACTTCTGCGCCTCGCGCTCCTGGTAGAACGACAACGTGCGCTCCATGCGTTCAGCGGCCAGCGCCTTGTCCAGGGTCAGCTTGAGCTCGGCCAGCACCACCGGCTTGCTCAGGTAATGGAAGGCACCCTCCTTCATTGCCTGCACGGCATCTTCGACATTGCCATAGCCGGTCATCATGATCACTTTCAGGTTCGGTACCTGCGCCACCAAGGTGCGCAGCAGGTCGTGCCCGCTCATGCCCGGCAGCGAGTTGTCGGTCAGCACCGCATCGGGCTGGGCCCGCTTGATCTGCTCCAGCGCCAGCTCCGCGCTGTTGCATACGGTGACCTCGAAGCCCTTGAGGCTGAGGTAGGTGCGAATGTTGTCGGCGAGAATTTCATCATCCTCGACTACCAGGATGCTGTGCTCCATGGTCCCCTCCCGCTGCGATATTGAATGTGAGGCTTACGCGGGTTCCTTCCTCTTCGCGGCTGCTCAGGCTGACCGAGCCGCCAAAACGTTCCATGATGCGTTTGACCAGGGCCAGGCCTACGCCGAGGCCGCCCTGCTTGGTGGTGTAGAACGGCTTGAACACCATCCGTTCCTGCTGTTGGCTCATGCCCTTGCCGGTATCGCTAAGGACGAATTCGGCACGCTGCCCATCCTGCGCATTGACCTGGGCGCGCAACATGCCGCCTTCGGGCATGGCTTCCAGGGCATTGGAGAACAGGGTGTTGAGAATTTGCGTGAGCTGTAGCGGCTGGCTGGCCACCCATTGTGACCCGGGCCCTTCGTAGCAGAAACGCACGCCGTTGCGTTCGATCTGCTGGGCGAAGGCCAGGTGGGTATCCTCTATGGCCGTCACCAGGTCTACGGCCTCGGCCTCGTCACTGGTCGGGCGCAACGACACCAGCAGGTCCCGCACCCAACGCGACATGCGGTCGACCTGGCTGATGATGTCGGTGATGTTCTTCTGCGCCGCGGGGTTGGCGATTTCCTGGGCCAGCTCGGCGCTGGAGCGAATGTTGGCCAGCGGGTTGCGCAAGCTATGCGCCACCGCCGAGGACATCTCGCCCAGGGCCACATAGGTTTCACTGGCCACCAGCCGGTCCTGCTGCAAGTGCAGCAACTGCGCCGCGCGGCGCACGATCCAGAACAGGCCGAAGTAGATCAGCGCCCCGCCCACCAGGGTCGAGGCCCAGATCAGCACGTAGCCGCGCTGGATGCGCCGGACCAGGTCCTGCGGCTCCTTGTAGATTTCCACCATGGCCAGCACCTGCTCACCCTGGCTGTCGAACAGCGGGATGTAGTTCTCGATGAACAGATAGCGTGGCTCACGCTGGAACTTCTGCTCTTCGCGATCATCCTCGGCCTGGTGGTAGCTGGCCGACACCGCCTTGCGCGAGCGGAAGGCGCGGTCGAGGTCGCCATCGGCCTCGATGCGCTCGCCGATCAGCTCCGGGTTGGTCGACCAGACGATGGTGCGGTCGCGGGCATAGACGTTGGCCAGCAAGATGTCCGGCAGGTGCTCGACATGGTCGAGGAACTCGACCCGGGTCGATTCGGCCAGCGCCGGGGTGAACTGCAAGTGCTGCTGGTCCAGGCGCGCGTCAAGCAACTCGCCCATGGTGGTGCCCGGCGGCAGCTGCGAATGGCGCACCTCGGCCTGGGCCATAGCCTGAATGAACTGGGCGGTGAGCATGGCATCGCGCTCGACGCTGTCGCGTACCACGAAACGTGTCGACACATAACCCAGCCCGCCCGCCACCGAAGCGATGATCAGCAGGCTGATGACCGAAAACCAGCGCAGCAGATTGAATTCGCGCAAGGGCACGGCCACACCGGTGGCGGTAGTACTGGCGTTGTCGGGAACTTTGTTTTCCAGCATCTGCATCGCATGCTTCCCGCGCAGGGCGTCCGTTCAGAAATGCATCAAGGCTACGAACAGTAGCCAATTGATAGCACTCCACCCGTGCAGCCGCAGCTGCCATTTTGTCGTGTGTTGCGCTCTGCCTGGTCCATTGCAAGAACTCCGCCAGCCATCTGACAAATCCTTTTTATTGTTATTTTTCAATCATTTGCAAACAACTCATAAATTGACATGGAGGAACAACCCCCACATTTGGGGGTTTTTACCCAAAAAACATAATTTCTTTATAATCAATAAGATATATGTATTAATTAATGTAAATCATGAGTTTTGAACAACCGGAAACTCAACAAAACCCGGGTGCCATGGCCTTCACTGCTGCTGAGCCGGACGGTGCCGCCGAAACGTTCCATGATGCGCTTCACCAACACCAGGCCTACACCCAACCCTCCCTGCTTGGTGGTGAAGAAAGGCCGGAAGGCCATGCGCTGCTGCTCTTCGTTCATGCCTTTGCCGTTGTCGGACAGGCGCAGGGTCAGGCTACGCCGGTCATGGCGCACCACCTCGACCCGCAACCGCCCACCCTGCTCCATCGACTCCAGGGCGTTGGCGATCAGGCTGCTGAAAATCTGCCGCAGTAACGCCGGGTGCCCCAGTACCTGCACCGCGGGTAACGGTTGCAGGTCCAGGCTCACGCCGCTGCGCGCAAGCGGCACCGCATAGGTCTGCAGGCTTTCCTGCAATGCCAGCGGCAAATCCACCGCCACTGCCTCATCGTTGAGCGGGCGCAATGACTGCAACATCTGGCGAATCCACTGCGACATGCGGTCGACCTGGCTGATGATGTCGTTGACATTGCGCTGCGCCGGGCCATCGTCGAACGCCTGGGCCAGTTCGGCACTGGAGCGGATGCTGGCCAGCGGGTTGCGCAGGCTATGGGCCACCGCCGAGGACACCTCACCCAGTGCCTCGTAGGTTTCGTTGTTGATCAATCGCTTCTGCTGCACCGCCAGCAGACGCGCGGCGCGGTGCATGATGCCGTACAGGCCGACGAAGACCAGGCCGGCGCCGACGGTGATCGCCAGCCAGATCAGGATCAGGCCATGCTCGATGCGCTCGATCAGGTCATGGGGCTCCTTGTAGATCTCGACCATCGCCGTGACCTGCTCACCATCAGCATCGAACAGCGGAATGTAGTTCTCGATGAACAACTGCTCAGGTGGGCTGACGAACTTCTGCTCGGCGCGGGCCTGTTCGAAGTTGTGGTAGCTGGCCGAGACTCGCATCTTGTACTCGAAGGCCTGCTCCAGGTCTTCGTCGCCTTCGATCAGCTTGCCAACCAGCGCCGGGTTGCTGGACCAGATCACCGTCCGGTCCGGGGCATAGATGTTGGCCAGCAGCATGTCGGGCAGGTGGGCGATGTGGTCGAGGAACTCGCCACGCGCCCTGCGCCGGGCGTCCGGGTCGACATCAAGCAGGTTGGCGCGGTCGGTGCGCGGATCGAGCAGTTCACCCATGGTGCGCACATTTGGGATCGACACATGGCGCACTTCGGCATCGGCGATGGAGGTGATGAACTGTGCGGTGAGCAAAGCATCGCGCTCGATGCTCTCGTCGATGATGAAACGGCTGGAAATCAGCCCCAGCCCGGCCGCCACCGAGAGGATGATGGCCAGACTGACCCAGGCGTACCAGCGCAGCAGGTTGAACGGCTTGCGTGGGGTGGCCAACTCGCTACCGGCAAGTACTTCCATAGTGTCGGAACGAGGGGCGATGTCCATGGCGGACTCCACAACTGGGCACCTTCAGAAGGTTATAGCCCATAGTTGGGGAAACCATCGGGTTAGCTTGGCGGCATCCGCCGAAGGGTATTGTTTCCTTCTCTTTTTTTGCGAGTGCGCCTGCCAGGTAGAAAACCCAGATGCTGGCGCGCTCCCACAGGGAAAGTTGCAAAGACTAATCACCCACCACCCCCTGCAACCTGCGGTACTCCCGCAGCACATTGGGCACATAGCGCCGGGTCTCGGCGAACGGCGGTACCCCGCCACGGCGCAGTACCGCGTCAGGACCGGCATTGTAGGCCGCCACGGCCAAGGTGATGTCATTGTCGAACAAGTTGAGCATGCGCTTGAGGTAGCGGGCCCCGCCTTGCACGTTGTCTTCCGGGTCCAGGCGGTTTTCCACGCCCATCTCGCGGGCGGTATCCGGCATCAGTTGCATCAACCCCACCGCGCCCGCCGGTGAACGGGCTTTGGGGTTGTAGCCGGACTCGGCCTTGATCACCGCATGCAGCAACGCCGGGGGCACATCGTAGGTGCGCGCCGCGGCGGCGACCAGCTTGGCGTACGGACGGCCGGTTATAAGCTGCGCATTGGCGGGGCCGGCCAGGGTCTTCGGCTCGCTGATCACCGTTTCATAGAGGCGCCCGGGTCGATGGACGTTGGTCAGTATGTAGCTGCCTTTGGCATCGATGGAAATGTACACATCGGCCTGGGCAGCACCTGCCACCAGCCAGATCAAACCGAGAATGAGTCCACGCATGTCGGTCGCCTCTTCGTGGTCCCCCAATGTTGGGGAATATGCCCCGGAAAATCCGCGGTCAATGACCACGACGCAAGCACTGTGCCGCTTTCCGTACCGCATGCTGCAAGGCCCCGAGGCAGGCGTGCACGGCTGTTGCATGGGGCCTGCAAAAGCTTGTCCCCATGCAGCGGAGGGCTTCACCATGCAGCGCAGAACCAACCCCCAACATGGTTTCACCCTGCTTGAACTCCTAGTGGTGCTGGTAGTGCTCGGCCTGCTGGCCGGTATCGTCGCGCCCAAGTACTTCAGCCAGCTCGGTCGCTCCGAGGCCAAGGTGGCGCGGGCGCAAATAGAGGGGCTGAGCAAGGCCCTGGACCTGTACCGCCTGGAAGTCGGCCACTACCCCAGCAGTGAGCAAGGCCTGCAGGCCCTGGTGGTTGCCCCCAGTGGCGAAGCCCGCTGGACCGGCCCGTATTTGCAGAAGGCCGTGCCGCAGGACCCGTGGGGCCGCCCGTACATCTACCGGCAACCCGGCGAAAATGGCGGCGAGTACGACCTGCTGTCGATGGGCAAGGATGGCCAGCCCGGTGGCGATGGGGAAAACGCCGAAATCACCAGCTGGCAATAGGGGGAGCGGCCATGCGCTACAGCCTCAAGGCCCTGGGCAGGCAGGGTGTGGTGCAGTTGCAGATCGACGCCGAGGACGCCGACCAGGCCCGCCGCCAGGTCGAGGACCAGGGCCTGCGCGTGCTCAGCCTGCGTGGCCACGGCGGCGCCTTGCGCGGCATGGCCTGGCGCCGCGAGGCAAGTTTTGACCTGGTACTGTTCAGCCAGGAACTTTCGACCCTGCTCAACGCCGGCCTGCCGCTGATCGATGCGCTGGAGAGCCTGGCGGAAAAGGCACCCGCAGCCGCAACGCGCAAAGTGCTCGCCGAGCTGGTCCGCCAACTGTACGAAGGCCGCTCGCTGTCCCAGGCCCTGGGCCAGCAGCCACGGGTGTTCCCACCGCTGTACGTGGCGCTGGTGCAGTCCAGTGAGCGTACCGGCGCGCTCGGCGACGCCCTCGCCCGCTACATCAGCTACCGCCAGCGCCTGGACCTGGTACGGCAGAAACTGGTGGGTGCCTCGGTCTACCCGTTGCTGCTATTGCTGGTGGGCGGTGGCGTGGTGCTGTTCCTGCTTGGCTACGTGGTGCCGCGTTTCAGCCAGGTATTCGAGGGCATGGGCTCCGAACTGCCCTGGCTGTCACGGTTACTGATGCAGATCGGCCTGTTCCTGCATGCCCAGCAGCTGCCGCTGGCGCTGGGCAGCCTTGGCGCGGTCACGGCGCTGTGGCTGCTGCGCCGCCAGCCACGGGTGCGGCGCTGGGCTTCCTGCCAGGTCCGGCGCCTGCCGGCACTGCACCAACGCCTGATGATGTACGAACTGGCGCGCTTCTACCGCTCGCTGGGCATCCTGCTGCAAGGTGGCATCCCCATCCTCACCGCCATGGGCATGGCCCGTGGTTTGCTCGGCAGTGCCTCAGCCCAGGGCCTGGAGCAGGCCAGCCAGCGGGTCGGCGAAGGGTTGCCGCTGTCCGACGCGCTGGAGGCCGGGCAACTGGTCACGCCGGTATCGCTGCGCCTGCTGCGGGCCGGCGAGCAGTCCGGCAACCTGGGCGAGATGCTGGAGCGCTGCGCCGACTTCCATGACCAGGAAATCGGCCGCTGGGTGGAATGGTTCGTCAAGCTGTTCGAACCGCTGCTGATGACCTTCATCGGCCTGCTGATCGGCCTGATCGTGATCCTGATGTACATGCCGATCTTCGAACTGGCCTCGAGCATTCACTGAAGCGCCAGGCCCCAGGCTGCCGCGCGCACAGGTTACACGGCGCAAGGCCTGGGCCCGACACATGCCCAAGATCGATGATTGATCCACACATATCATTCATCGTGATAATAACCTTCGGCCCGTTCGATTCGTGCATCACGCGCAACACACTCACACTCCGCCCACTACTAATACATTGGCGGAGTTCTCCATGGAACAATCACTCAAACCCTTGCGCTTCCCCCTCGCTGCCCTGGCAGTGGTGGTGATCAGCGCTTGCGGTCGAACCCCCGACGCGGTGCAGGCTCCCGCCGCGCCGAAGGTCAGTGTGGCCAAGGTGATCGAGCAACCGATCAACGAATGGGATGAGTTCACCGGCCGCCTCGAAGCCCCGGAAACCGTCGAGGTACGGCCACGGGTCTCCGGCCAGATCGACCTGGTAGCCTTCACTGAAGGCGCCCAGGTCAAGAAAGGCGACCTGCTGTTCCAGATCGACCCACGCCCGTTCCAGGCAGAGGTCCGCCGCCTCGAAGCCCAACTGCAGCAGGCCAAGGCCACCGCCATCCGCAGCGCCAACGAAGCCCGCCGTGGCGAACGCCTGCGTGACAGCAACGCCATTTCCGCAGAACTGGCCGAATCGCGTAGCAGCGCCGCCGCCGAAGCCCGCGCCGGGGTCGACGCGATCCAGGCCCAGCTCGACCTGGCACGCCTGAACCTCAGC
Organism: Pseudomonas sp. 43(2021); assembly: GCF_017490805.1. Lineage (NCBI taxonomy): Bacteria > Pseudomonadati > Pseudomonadota > Gammaproteobacteria > Pseudomonadales > Pseudomonadaceae > Pseudomonas > Pseudomonas sp. 43(2021). The sequence goes on along the minus strand of NZ_JAFGYJ010000012.1, from coordinate 48,884 downwards.
TTCACCCGCGTTACCGCCCCCATCAGCGGCCGTGTCAGCCGCGCACAGTTCACCGCCGGCAACATCGTTACCGCCGATGTCACCCCGCTGACCAGCGTGGTTTCCACCGACAAGGTCTACGCCTACTTCGACGCCGACGAGCGCGTGTACCTCAAGTACACCCAGCTGGCCCGCGAGGGCCAGCGTGGCCAGAGCACCCCGGTGTACCTGGGCCTGACCAACGAAACCGGCAACCCGCACCTGGGCCAGATGAACTTCGTCGACAACCAGGTCAACCCGCGCACCGGCACCATCCGTGGCCGTGCGGTGTTCGACAACAGCGACGGCCAGTTCACCCCGGGCCTGTACGCACGCCTGAAACTGGTGGGCAGCGCCCAGTACCAGGCCGTACTGATCAACGACGAAGCCGTAGGCACCGACCTTGGCAAGAAGTTCGTGCTGGTCATGGACAAGGACAACAAGGCCGCCTACCGCGCCGTGGAGCTGGGGCCGAAGCTGGAAGGCCTGCGCATCGTGCGCAGCGGCCTGGGCAAGGACGACCGCATTGTGGTCAAGGGCCTGCAGCGCGTGCGCCCTGGCTCACCGGTCACCCCGGAAGAGACACCGATGGCCAGCGAACAGACCCTCGCCGCCCTCGCCCAGCAGCGCCAGGCCCTGGAGGCCAGCAACCCGGCGCCGAAGGTGGCGGGCAACAACGTGAAAGTCGCCAGCGCCCAGGCGCCACGCGGTTAAGGGACCACACCGATGAACTTCTCGAAATTCTTCATTACCCGGCCGATCTTCGCCGCGGTGCTGTCGCTGGTGCTGCTGATCGCGGGTTCGATCTCGCTGTTCCAGCTGCCGATCAGCGAATACCCCGAAGTGGTGCCGCCCACCGTGGTGGTGCGCGCCAACTTCCCCGGCGCCAACCCCAAGGTCATCGGCGAAACCGTCGCCGCGCCGCTGGAACAGGCCATCACCGGTGTGGAGAACATGTTGTACATGTCCTCCCAGTCCACCGCTGACGGCAAGCTGACCCTGACCATCACCTTCGCCCTGGGTACCGACCTGGACAACGCCCAGGTGCAGGTGCAGAACCGCGTCACCCGGACCCAGCCCAAGCTGCCCGAGGAAGTGACCCGCATCGGTATCACCGTCGACAAGGCCTCGCCCGACCTGACCATGGTCGTGCACCTGACCTCGCCGGACAACCGCTACGACATGCTCTATCTGTCCAACTACGCCATCCTCAACATCAAGGACGAGCTGGCGCGCCTGGGCGGCGTGGGTGATGTGCAGTTGTTCGGCATGGGCGACTACTCGCTGCGTGTATGGCTGGACCCGAACAAGACCGCTTCGCGCAACCTCACCGCCAGTGATGTGGTAGCTGCCATCCGCGAGCAGAACCGCCAGGTGGCGGCTGGCCAGCTGGGCGCCCCGCCCGCCCCGGGCTCGACCAGCTTCCAGCTGTCGATCAACACCCAGGGCCGCCTGGTCAATGAGGAAGAGTTCGAGAACATCATCATCCGCGCCGGTGCCGATGGCGAAATCACCCGCCTGAAGGACATCGCCCGGGTCGAGCTAGGCTCCAGCCAGTACGCCCTGCGTTCGCTGCTGAACAACCAGCCGGCAGTGGCCATTCCGATCTTCCAGCGCCCAGGCTCCAACGCCATCGAGATCTCCGACGAAGTACGGGCGAAAATGGCCGAGCTGAAGAAGGACTTCCCCGAGGGCATGGACTACAGCATCGTCTATGACCCGACCGTGTTCGTCCGTGGCTCCATCGAGGCCGTGGTGCACACCCTGTTCGAAGCGCTGGTGCTGGTGGTGCTGGTGGTCATCCTGTTCCTGCAGACCTGGCGCGCCTCGATCATCCCGCTGATGGCCGTACCGGTATCGCTGATCGGTACCTTTGCCGTGATGCACCTGTTCGGCTTCTCGCTCAACGCGCTGTCATTGTTCGGCCTGGTCCTGGCCATCGGTATCGTGGTGGACGACGCGATCGTCGTGGTGGAAAACGTCGAGCGCAACATCGGCCTGGGCCTGAAACCGCTGGAAGCCACGCAAAAGGCCATGGGCGAAGTGACCGGGCCGATCATCGCCACCGCCCTGGTGCTGTGCGCCGTGTTCGTGCCTGCTGCGTTCATTTCCGGCCTGACCGGGCAGTTCTACAAGCAGTTCGCCCTGACCATCGCCATTTCCACGGTCATCTCGGCGTTCAACTCCCTGACCCTGTCGCCAGCCCTGGCTGCCGTACTGTTGAAGGACCACCACGCGCCGAAAGACCGTTTCTCGCGGTTCCTGGAAAAACTGCTGGGCAGCTGGCTGTTCGCCCCGTTCAACCGCTTCTTCGACCGCGCCTCCAACCGTTACGTCGGTGGCGTGCGCCGGGTCATCCGCTCCAGCGGCATCGCCCTGTTCGTGTATGCCGGCCTGATGGGCCTGACCTACCTGGGCTTCTCGTCCACCCCGACCGGTTTCGTACCGGCCCAGGACAAGCAGTACCTGGTGGCGTTCGCCCAGCTGCCTGACGCAGCCAGCCTCGACCGCACCGAAGCGGTGATCAAGCGCATGAGCGAAATCGCCCTGAAGCAGCCTGGTGTGGCCGACTCGGTAGCCTTCCCTGGCCTGTCGATCAACGGTTTCACCAACAGCCCCAACAGCGGCATCGTGTTCACCCCGCTCAAGCCGTTCGACGAGCGCAAGGACCCGAGCCAGTCGGCGGCGGCCATCGCAGCTGCACTGAATGCCCAGTTCGCCGACATCCAGGACGCCTACATCGCGATCTTCCCGCCCCCGCCGGTACAAGGCCTGGGCACCATCGGCGGCTTCCGCCTGCAGATCGAAGACCGCGGCAACCTGGGCTACGAAGCGCTGTACAAGGAAACCCAGAACATCATCGCCAAGAGCCACAACGTGCCGGAGCTGGCGGGCCTGTTCACCAGCTACCAGGTCAACGTGCCGCAGGTCGATGCCGCCATCGACCGGGAAAAGGCCAAGACCCATGGCGTGGCGATCACCGACATCTTCGACACCCTGCAGGTCTACCTGGGCTCGCTGTACACCAACGACTTCAACCGCTTTGGCCGCACCTACCAGGTCAACGTCCAGGCCGAGCAGCAGTTCCGCCTCGATGCCGAGCAGATCGGCCAGCTGAAGGTGCGCAACAACCTTGGCGAAATGATCCCGCTGGCGACCTTCCTCAAGGTCAGCGACACCTCCGGGCCGGACCGGGTGATGCACTACAACGGCTTCATCACCGCCGAGATCAACGGCGCCGCGGCACCGGGCTACAGCTCCGGCCAGGCGGAAGCTGCAATCGAGAAGCTGCTGAAAGAGGAACTGCCCAACGGCATGACCTTCGAGTGGACCGACCTGACCTACCAGCAGATCCTCTCGGGCAACACCGCGCTGTTCGTGTTCCCGCTGTGCGTGCTGCTGGCCTTCCTGGTGCTTGCTGCCCAGTACGAAAGCTGGAGCCTGCCGCTGGCGGTGATCCTGATCGTGCCGATGACCCTGCTGTCGGCCATCACCGGGGTGATCGTGTCGGGTGGTGACAACAACATCTTCACCCAGATCGGCCTGATCGTACTGGTAGGCCTGGCGTGCAAGAACGCCATCCTGATCGTCGAGTTCGCCAAGGACGAACAGGCCAAGGGGCTCGACCCGCTGGCTGCGGTACTGGAAGCCTGCCGCCTGCGCCTGCGGCCGATCCTGATGACCTCGATCGCCTTCATCATGGGTGTGGTTCCGTTGGTGTTCAGCTCCGGCGCAGGCTCGGAAATGCGCCATGCCATGGGTGTGGCGGTGTTCTCGGGGATGATCGGCGTGACCGTGTTCGGCCTGTTCCTGACCCCGGTGTTCTTCTTCCTGATTCGCCGTTTCGTCGAGCGTCGCCAGGCCCGCAAGGCCGAACACGTTCAAGTGCTGGAGAACCATGCATGAACCTGCTCAAACCCTTGACCCCGAGCCTGCTGGCGTTGGCCCTGGCGGCCTGCGCGGTAGGCCCGGACTACCAGGCGCCGGCCACCGAGCCCGCGCAGCTGGCCAGCGATGTACAGGCCAAGGCCTACGACCGTAGCCGCTTCGAAAGCCTGTGGTGGAGGCAGTTCGACGACCCGGTGCTGAACCAGCTGGTGCAGGCTTCGCTGGACGGCAACCGGGACCTGCGCGTGGCCTTCGCCCGCCTGAAATCGGCCCGTTCGATCCGTGAAGACGCCGAGAACGATCAGTTCCCGGTGGTCACCAGCCGCGCCAGCAGCGACATCGGCAAGGGCCAGATCCCCGGCCAGACCACGCAACGGGTGAACAGCGAGCGCTACGACCTGGGCCTGGACATGGCCTGGGAGCTTGACCTGTTTGGCCGCATCCAGCGCCAGATCGAAGCCAGCGAAGCCCAGGAAGCGGTGGCAGCGGCCGACCTGCAGCAGTTGCAGGTCAGCCTGATCGCCGAGCTGGTCGATGCCTATGGCCAGCTGCGCGGCGCGCAGTTACGCGAGAAGATCGCCCTGGCCAACCTCAAGACCCAGCAAGAATCGCGGGCCATCACCGAAACCCTGCGCGATGCCGGCGTGGGCAACGATCTCGACGTGGTGCGTGCCGATGCGCGCCTGGCCGGTGTTGAAGCCACCGTACCGCAATTGCAGGCGGAACAGGCACGCGCGCGGCACCGCATCGCCACCCTGCTCGGTCAGCGCCCGGATGCACTTGGCGTCGACCTGTCGCCCAAAGCCCTGCCGGCGATTGCCAAGGCGCTGCCGGTGGGTGACCCGGGTGAACTGCTGCGGCGCCGCCCGGACATCCGCAGCGCCGAACGCCAGCTGGCAGCCGCCACCGCCAATGTTGGCGTGGCCACCGCCGACCTGTTCCCCCGTGTCAGCCTCAGCGGCTTCCTTGGCTTTACTGCCGCCCGCGGCTCGCAGATAGGCTCCTCGGCAGCCAATGCCTGGGCGCTGGGCCCAAGCATCACCTGGGCCGCCTTCGACCTGGGCAGCGTGCGCGCCCGCCTGCGCGGTGCCAAGGCCGATGCCGAAGGGGCGCTGGCCAACTATGAACAGCAGGTATTGCTGGCCCTGGAAGAATCGGCCAACGCCTTCAGCGATTACGACAAGACCCAGCAGCGGCTGTTGTCGTTGATGCGCCAGAGCGACGCCAGCCGCAAGGCGGCGGAACTGGCCTCGATTCGCTATCGCGAGGGCACGGTGGACTACCTGGTGCTGCTCGATGCCGAGCGTGAGCGGCTGAGCGCTGAAGATGCGCAAGCCCAGGGTGAGGTCGAGCTGTACCGCGGCATCGTCTCGATCTACAAGGCCCTGGGTGGCGGCTGGCAACCGGAGACTGTCGCCAGCGCGCACTGATACCCCCGTTTCAACGACTCCTTTGGTTGGCTCCTCCCCCAACCGTTTGCCCCGCAGGCCTTGGTCCGCGGGGCTTTTTTATGTTTTTGGAAGTGTGTTTCGGGGTGGGTGTTCGCCACAATATTTTCATTGCCTGTGAGACCGTGCGCCGCGCGGGCGGCGCTCGATTTATGCCCCACCGCAAAACCCGAGGCAGGCGCCACGCAACCCTCACTCGGTTGCATTTACCCCCCAGCTAGCCCAAGCTCTGCCCTTCCCGCCGCCACGGATCGTCCGATGCCCAGACGCAACCGCTACCTGATCGCCCTGCTGCTGTTGATCCTGGTATCGGCCCTGTTCGGCTACCTGTGGCGCGACGCCCCGTCAGCACCGCCAACCCTGCCTGCACACAGCTACGCCAAGGCCCTGCGTCAGGCCCATGACGGCCAGCCCGGTGCCGCCCGGGTGCTGTACCAACAGTTGCAACGCACCGACTTGCCCGCCATCCGCCGCGCGGCGCTGTACGCCGAGTTGCCCAACTACCCCTCACCGCAGGCATTGAAACTCGCCCGTCAGGACCTGGAGCATGCCGACCCGCTGGTGCGCCGTGCTGCCATTGCCGGTATCCGTCGCCTGCTGCCGGCAGCGCAGCGCAGCCTGGTACTCGGCCCGCTGCTGGACGACGACGAGCAAAGCGTACGCTTTGCCGCGGTAGATGCCCTGCTCGGCCTTGCCCCCGATGACATAGGCCTGTATTTCGGCCCGCTACAGGTTGCCTTGGAGCAATACCAGCAGGCCCTGGAGCAACAACCCGAGGATGCCGACGCCCAGGTGCACCTGGCGCGCCTGTACCTGCACGAAAACGACTTCACCCAGGCCGCCAACGCCCTGCAACGAGCGCTGGCCGTCGCCCCCGGCAACCTCGACGCATTGGCTACCCAGGTACGCCTGCTTGAGCGCCAGGGTCATCACGACGCTTCGCGCCAGGTGCTGGGCAAAGCCTTGGCGCTGAGCCCCGATTCAGCCTTTCTGCAGTACGAACTGGGGCTCTGGCTGATCCGCCACGAACAGCGCGAATACGCCTTGCTGGCCCTGTCCCGAGCCGTCGAGCTGGACCCGGACAACACCGACTACCGCTATACACTGGCAGTCACTCTGCATGAACTGGAACAACTCGACGCCGCGCAAAAGCAACTGGAAACCGTGCTAAGCCGCCAGCCGGCCAATCGCCGGGCACGGGTGTTGCTGATCCAGTACTGGAAGGAAACCGGCCAGTTGCAGAACGTGCAGGTGCTACTGGCCGAGCTGGAGCGGCAGAACCCGGACGATCCCGTGCTGCAACAGGGCCTGTAGGCAACGCCCGAAATTTGTTGAACCCTGGGACTGCGCCCAAGGTCCAGTGGATATCAGACCACCTTGCAGGAGAATCGTTTTGGCCAGTTCGTTGGCGCTGGACGAACGCGTGCTGATCCTGGCACCCCCGCCTTTAGCCGCGGATACTGCTCGCCTGCTCGCTTGCGCCGGCATCGACAGCCTGTGCGCGATCGACCTGGCCAACCTGCAAGCCTGCCTGGCCGAAGGCGCAGGCCTGGCGATCATTGACGAGCAAGTGTTCAACCAGGGCCCAAGCGCATTGCTGCAGGCATTCATCGACCAGCAACCGAGCTGGTCGGACCTGCCCATCGTGCTGCTCAGCCAGGGCAAGCAAGCGGCCATGGGCTCGACCAACCATCCGGTGGGCAACCTGGTACTGCTGGTTGCCCCGTTCGAAAACGCCCAACTGCTGCACATGGCCCAGTCAGCCCTGCGCAACCGGCGCCGGCAGTACCTGGCGCGCGACCAGTTGCTTGACCTGCAGCAACGTCTGGACGCCCAGACCGCGCCTGCGGGCGAAGACCACGAGCGCAGCGAGTTCGCCCGCCACCAGACACGCAAGATGGAAGCCATCGGCCAACTGGCCGGGGGGGTCGCCCATGACTTCAACAACCTGCTCACCAGCATTGGCGGCAGCTTCGAGCTGATCGACCGGCGCCTGCGCCAGGGCCGCAGCGATGGCCTGGACACCGTGCTGCGCATGGGCCGAGAGGCGGTGTCACGCGCCACCCACCTGACCCACCGCCTGCTGGCCTTCTCTTCCCGGCAATCGCTGCACAGCCAGCAGGTCGATCTGCACGGCCTGCTTCAGGCAAAGCGCCTGAAGGCCTGCCTGAGCCCGGCCGTGACCCTGCAGGTGCACATCGCCAAGGGCCTGTGGTCTGTCGAAGCCGATGCCCAGCAGTTGCAGGAAGCCCTCGACAACGTGCTGCTCAATGCCTGCGAAGCCATGCCCAATGGCGGCCAGCTGCGCATCGAGGCCACTAACCAGCACATCGGCACCGGGCAATTTGCCGGTGGCGCCCTGTGCGCCGGTGACTATGTGCACCTGCGCATCATCGATGACGGCCAAGGCATGGCGCAAAGCACGCTGGAGCATGCCTTCGAGCCGTTCTTCAGCACCAAGGCGATTGGCCAGGGCATCGGCCTGGGCCTGTCGATGGTGTACGGCTTCAGCAAGCAGTCCCACGGCCATGTCACCTTGCACAGCCAGATCGGCCAAGGTACCCGGGTGGACCTGTACCTTCCACGCCACGCCGGCAAGGCCCAGCCACCGGGCAAACCCGTGCAACCCACGCAACCCGCACAGCCCGTGGAAGGTAGCCGGGGCCATCACGTGCTGGTGGTCGAGGACGACCCGCATGTCCGCCAATTGCTGTGCCAGGCCCTGCGCGAGGATGGCCTCGCCTGCCACAGTGCCGCCGACGCCAACGAGGGCCTGAAGGTGCTGCGCTCGACACAACCGGTGGATTTGCTGGTTAGCGATGTCGGCTTGCCCGGCATGAATGGCCGCCAGTTGGCCAAGATTGCGCGCAGCCTGCGCCCCCGCTTGCCGGTGCTGTTCATTACCGGTTACGCGGAAACGGCAATGGCCCGCGAGGGCTTCCTGGAGGCGGGCATGCACCTGATTTGCAAGCCCTTCGAACTCAAGCAACTGCAGGCGCAGGTGACCCACATTCTGGGCAAGCCCTGAAACGTATTACGCCTCAAGCATGCGTAACGCCTGGTCGGCAAGGTCTGCCAGCGAGAACGGCTTGTTCATCAATGCCGTGCCCGGCTGTTCGAGCAACTGCGCTTCGATCGGCTGATCCGCGTAACCGGTGATGAACAGGATCTTCTGCTGCGGCAGCTGCATGCGCATGGCCTTGGCCACCTGGCGACCACTGAAACCACCCGGCAAGCCGATGTCGGTGATCACCAGATCGAACGGGCCGCCATGGCGGAAGCGCTCCAGCGCACTATTGGCGTCGCCCGCCTCAGTGACTTCGAAACCACGCTCGGTCAGGTACTCGCGCATCACCGCACGCAAACCGAGCTCGTCATCGACCAGCAACAGGCGTTCCCCCCCGGCCATGCGGTGCGAGCGCGGCGCCAGCGCGGGCGCCTCGGGTACCGGGTCATGCCACCTTGGAAAAAGCATGGAAACCTTGGTGCCCTGGTTTGGCGCCGACTCGATCCAGGCGTACCCCCCCGACTGGCCGACGAAGCCATACACCATCGACAAGCCAAGCCCTGAGCCACGCCCGATGGGCTTGGTGGTAAAGAACGGCTCAAAGGCCCTGGCAATGTCTACCGCCGACATGCCATGGCCATCATCCTCCACCTGCAAGGCAACGTAGTCGCCTGGCGGCAGGCCGTCCTCATCCGGAAAACACGTCTTCAACCGCTTGTTGACGGTACGCAGCGTGACATTGCCACGTTCCAGGCACGCTTCACGGGCATTGGCGCAAAGATTGATCAAGGCATTTTCAAGCTGGGAAACATCGAGGTTCACCGCCCACGGCGTAACATCCAGCTGCCAGTGCAAACGCATTTCGGCGCCCAGCGTACGCAGCAACAGGGGTTCGCTCAGCCGCAATTGCCGGTTGAAGTCCAGCGGTTTGGGAGCCAAAGGCTGATGACGAGAAAACGCCAGCAAGCGATGGGTCAGCTCCATGGCGCGCTGCACCGAGTCACGTGCCACCGCGACATAGGCCTCTACCCGCTCCAGTCGCCCTTCCTGCAGGCGCCGTTGCAGCAATTCGAGGCTGCCACCGATACCGGACAGCAAGTTGTTCATTTCATGGCCCACGCCGCCGGCCAACTGGCCAACCACCTCCAGGCGTTCGTTGTTGCGCATCAGGGCTTCGGATTGACGAGCAGCCTCTTCACGGTCCTCGGTGATGTCCCGGCCAACCGCAGTCAGCAGGGTGCCATCGAAGCGCGCGCTCCAGCGAAACCAGTGGTAATGGCCATCGCGATGACGCAGGCGGGTCTCCAACTGCTCGGTGTTGCTGTACTGCAGGAACCCGGACACGGCCACCTGTACTTCGGCGCGATCCGCCGGATGCACCAGTTCCAGTACCGGAACGTCCCGTACCTGCTCCTCGGCCCAACCCAGAATGCGGTACCAGGCGGGGTTAGCGGCATGCACCTTCAGCTCGGGAGTAACCGTCATCATCGCATCACGCGACAACTGCCAGAACTGCTCGCGCTCGGCCACATGCTGTTCGATCTGTCGCTCGAAGCCTTGCGCCTGCTCGCGCCAATGGTGGTAAGCCTCAATGCTCGCGGTGGTCTCGATCACCGTGTGCAGAAAGCCCGCCACGCTACCCAGCTCATCACGAAGCGGCGCATAACCGAACGCACACCAAAACGGGTCCATGCCTTCGCCGCAGGCAATACGCAGTGGTGGGTCCTCGACAAAACTCGAGTGCCCTTCAAGCGCCTTGAATACCCAAGGCCCCATCGCCGGCCATACATCGCTCCACAGCGCATCGAAGGCCAGGCCCAATGCATCCAGGGCAACCGGCCGCAACGCCCGGTAGGCATCGTTGTGGACCACGCTAAGGTCCGGCCCCCAGACCACAGCACACGGGAACGGTGACAAGTGCATCATGTCGACGGCAATGCGCAACGATGCCGGCCAGCGCGGCAATGGCCCGAGCGATGTGCGCCCCCAGTCGAAGCGTGCAATCCGCTCGGCCATCATGTCCGGCGCCAACACAGGCGCTTGCAGGATAACCTGCGGCGCAGGCTCGCGCGGCGTACCGTTTGCGACCACTATCATGACTCCAGCAGGGTTCAGGAAAGCGCACGGGCGCGCCCGTGGATGCCGTTCACGTTAGCACAACACACGCCACGCAATAATGGCGTACTCGCACCTGACAGCTATGCTCATTAGGTTTTCCCTCGGGCCAGGGAGCAACGGCCCATTCAGGTTGCCGACGGGAGCGTGGTCATGAGCAAGAAAATGCTGGTGGTGCTGACCAATACAGCCAAGTATCCGACCCTCAAGCGGGCTACCGGGTTGTGGCTGGGGGAAGCCGTGCACTTTGTCGAAAAAGTCGAAAAGGCCGACTACACGGTCGATTATGTCAGCCCGCAGGGCGGCTACGTACCCGTCGACCCGCACAGCCTGCAAATGGCCCCCGACCTGGACTGGCAGTGGTATGACGACAAGCGCTTCATGAGCCGCCTGGGCAACACCTTGAGCCCTGGCCAGGTGAAAGCCGAAGAATACAGCGTCATCTACTACACCGGCGGGCACGGGGTAATGTATGACTTTGCCGACAATCAGCCGCTGCAAGAGCTGGCACGCCGGGTCTACGAGAACAAGGGCATTGTCGCTGCGGTCTGCCATGGTGTTGTCGGCCTGCTGAACATCAAGCTCAGCGATAACAGCCTGTTGCTGAAGGACCGTCAGGTGACCGGTTTCTCCAATACCGAGGAAAAGCTGGTGGAACTGGACAAGGTGGTCCCTTTCCTGACGGAAAACGAGCTGGGCGCCCGCGGCGGTAACTACAGCAAGCATGATGACCCGTGGCAGCCGTATGTGGTTGCCGATGGTCGGCTGATCACCGGGCAGAACCCTGCCTCCACAGGATTGCTGGCCGAGAAAGTGCTCGCGAAACTCAAGGGCCGCTAGCGGCCTACGCCGGGCTTTCGGATTTCCCATAACGCGCACTGCACCCGGCCTACAGCCGGCCGGTCATTGAATACATAGGCTCAGGGTTCAACTGTTCACCACGAACAGTTTCGGACCGGAGAGCAATTGGCCTATGTCGAAAATCATGCACGCCGGGCGCAGCTTGCTGGAACTGCTGCTGCTCATCGCCTTGGGCCTGGTGCCCGTGGTTTCAGGGTTGCTGGTGATGGTGTTCCAACTGGAAACGAAACTCGCGGAAAACGCGAACATTTCGGTCCAGGAGGCAGTTTTCAGCGTTGATCAAGCGCTGGACCGCATGCACGAAACCGCTCTTCAGGCCCTGCCCCTTGCGGGCAAACCTTGCAATGACGTCATCGGCACGTTGCGGGACCAGGTGGCCAGCCGCTCCATGGTGCGTTCGCTGTCCCTGCTCAAGGACGACCAGGCCTACTGCAGCACCACCTCGGATTCACTGGCTGAGTTGTCGGCCTTTGCCCTGTCCGGCCGCCAGGTCGAACTGGCCTACGGCCCAGGGTCAGTGGCCAACAAATTGCTGGTCAACTTTTACCTGGGTGGCAAGGACAACGGTGTCATAGTGACCGCCTATGCCATGCAACTGCGCAACGAGCTGGACGCTTTTCAGGACGGCTTGACACTGCTGCTGGCGTTTGGCGACCGGTACATCTGGAGCCACGGAGACAGCCGCGACAGGCAACGTCCCTCTCAGTCCGAGTTCACTGCAAGCGCGCATTCGGCCAAATATGGATATCAGGTCAAGGGTGGCTACGCCCAAGGCTATACCGCTCGGGAAGCCCGCCAGTCGATGCTGCAAATCATGCCTTCGCTGATGCTGGTGGGGATCGTGACAGGCTCGATTGTCTATCTGACCCTGTTCAGGGCGCGGGTCAACCGGCGTGGTACCGCCGCCAACCATGCATGACGGCGGCGGTACTCCAAGGGGATCAGTCGGTGCTCAGCACACCACGGCGCACCTGGTCGCGCTCGATGGACTCGAACAGGGCCTTGAAGTTGCCCTCGCCAAAGCCGTCATCACCCTTGCGCTGGATGAACTCGAAGAACACCGGGCCGAGCAGTGTTTCTGAGAAGATCTGCAGCAGCAGGCGCTTGTCGTCAGGCTGCGAGGCGCCATCAAGGAGAATGCCGCGCGCTTTCAGCTGGTCTACCGGCTCGCCGTGACCTGGCAGGCGCTCTTCGAGCATCTCGTAGTAGGTTTGCGGCGGTGCAGTCATGAAGCGCATGCCGAAGCCCTTGAGGGCGTCCCAGGTCTTGAGCAGGTCATCGGTCAGGAAGGCGACGTGCTGGATACCTTCGCCGTTGAACTGCATCAGGAACTCTTCGATCTGCCCGGAGCCCTTGGACGACTCTTCGTTCAGCGGGATGCGGATCATGCCATCCGGTGCGGTCATGGCGCGCGAAGTCAGGCCGGTGTACTCACCCTTGATGTCGAAGTAGCGGATTTCACGGAAGTTGAACAGCTTCTCGTAGAAGCCCGCCCAGTACGACATGCGCCCGCGATAAACGTTGTGGGTGAGGTGGTCGATGATCTTCAGGCCGGCACCCACCGGGTTGCGGTCCACACCCTCGATGAACTTGAAGTCGATGTCATAGATCGAGCTGCCTTCCTCGAAACGGTCGATCAGGTACAGCGGCGCACCGCCGATGCCCTTGATCGCCGGCAGGCGCAGCTCCATCGGGCCGGTTTCGATTTCCACCGGTTGGGCGCCCAGTTCCAGGGCGCGGGCATAGGCCTCGTGGGCGTTGCGCACGCGGAACGCCATGCCGCATACCGACGGGCCGTGTTCGGCGGCGAAGTACGAGGCGATGCTCTTGGGTTCGTTGTTCAGGATCAGGTTGATGTCGCCCTGGCGATACAGGTGCACATCCTTGGAACGGTGGGTAGCCACCTTGGTGAAGCCCAGCATCTGGAATACCGGCTCGAGTACGCCAGGGGTCGGCGAAGCCAGTTCGATGAATTCGAAGCCCATCAGGCCCATTGGATTGTCGAAGATATCAGCCATGTTCGTGTCCTCATCTGCAGCGAAAATTATTGATTGCGTGGGATGTGGGACGTAAATGGTGGTGAGCACGGGATACCCCGCACGCTGCGGGCGAGGAAGTCACCTATTATCAGCTTGAACCCATGGTATGTCATGTGGACCCATTCTCGGCGGGCTTGATCCTTCGGTATCGAAGGACCTTATTGTTGTATTCGTAAATCGATTCTACATTGCGTAAAATGGTTTGTCGCGTTTTAGTTGCTCATGGGTTCCGACAAGCGGCTATCCTCTCGTAATCCTTTCTACAGATCAGGTCAGCATGCCCCTTACCGTCAAACGCCGCGCCGGCCTCGGCTGGCGCACCCTGTTGCCCTGGGTCGTCGGCGTGCTGCCGGTGGCGTGCGGCCTGGCCGTGATGAACTGGCAGATCGAGCGCGAAATGCAGGCCAGCAGCCAGGCCACCGCCCGCCAGGTGGTGGAGCACGTCGAGCGCATTCTCGACAACCTGTCCAGCGCTGCCAATGCCCTGCTGCCGCTTGTCGACAGCCCGTGCGACGAGGCTCAGCTCATGCTGCGCGCCCAGGTCACGCGCAACGCCTTCGTGCGCTCGACCAACCTGTTCCGGCACAACGCCCTTTATTGCACCTCGCTGTTCGGCGCATTCGACGAGCCGGTCAACCCCGGCGACTACGTCGACGGCAAGCTGTGGCTGATGGACGGCAACTCGGTCACCCCTGGCCACCCGCTGCTGGTTTATCGGGCCAGCGACGGCGACCGCGGCGCGATCAGTACGGTGGATGGCGAACACCTGCTGACGGCACTGCGCCTGATCGGCCCCGATGAAGTCCTGCAGATCCGCGTGGGTGATGCCTGGATGGGCAAGGATGGCATCGTGCACAAAGGTGTGCCACCTGCGGCAGCCAGCGCAAATGTGCTGCTGGGCTCGACACGCTACCCGTTCAGCGTGCATGGCGGTTATGGCGCCGACCAGCAGGGGCTGCTGTGGCGCAGCCATTACCCTGCCCTGTTCGGCTTGCTGCTGGTACTGGGTGCGGTGGCCGCCCTGGTGTGCCGCTGGCAGGTTCGTCGCGCCACCTCCCCGCGCGCCGAACTGCAACGGGCCCTGGAAGCCGACGAGTTCCTGCCGTATTTCCAGCCGGTGGTGCGCAAGGGTGATTACCGCTGGGCCGGCGCCGAAGTACTGATGCGCTGGAACCACCCGCGCGAAGGACTGGTACGCCCCGACCTGTTCATCCCCTATGCCGAACACAGTGGCCAGATCGTCGCCATGACCCGTGCGCTGATGATGCACACCGCGCAGAACCTTGCACCCTATGCCGGGCTGCTGGAAGACGGTTTCCATATCGGCATCAACATCACTGCCGACCACTGCCGCGACTTCAGCCTGCTGGACGACTGCCGCACGTTCCTCCAGCACTTCCCGCCAGGCCGGGTGGTGCTCACCCTGGAGCTGACCGAGCGCAAGCTGATCGAGGCCACACCGGTGGCCCTGGAACTGTTCGAGAAGCTCAACGCCATGGGTGTGAAGATCGCCCTGGACGATTTCGGCACCGGTCAGTCAAGCCTCAACTACCTGCGCCAGTTCAAGGTCGACTACCTGAAGATCGACCAGAGCTTCGTTGCCATGATCGGTGCCGACGCACTGTCGGTACACATCCTCGAGACCATCATCGAGCTGTCGGCCAAGCTGGGCCTGGGCATCGTTGCCGAAGGCGTGGAAACCGAAGCACAGCGCGATTACCTGGCCCGTCACGAGGTGGACTTCCAGCAGGGCTACCTGTTCGCCAGGCCCATGCCGGCTGCCCAGTTCCTCGAGGCGCTGGCGGCACGCCCGGCTGCATCGCGGTTGCCGCAAGCCGCGCCCCCTGAGATCATGCGCGGCTGATCCACCCGCTCAATTCCCTATTCGAGGCATTCGTGTCAAAAGGCATTCTCTCGTCGGTCATGGCGTCCTGTCTGTTCGCCGTGATGTACTTCTATACCTCTCTGCTCACGCCGCTCGATGGCGAGGAGATCTTTGGCTGGCGCACCCTGTTGACGCTGCCCTGCCTGACCCTGTTCATGCTTGTCTCGAAAGACTGGAAACGGGTGGGCGAACTGCTCGCTCGGGCAAGACGCACGCCGCTGCTGTTGCTGGGCATGGTCGGCACATCGTGGCTGATGGGCGTGCAGCTATGGCTGTTCCTCTGGGCCCCCCTGCACGGGCGCAGCCTGGAAGTGTCGATGGGCTACTTCCTGCTGCCGCTGGCCATGGTCCTGACCGGGCGGCTGGTGTATGGCGAGCGCCTGTCACGCCTGCAGAAGGTGGCCGTGGCCTGCGCTGCGCTGGGCGTGGGCCACGAGCTGTACCAGCATGGCAGTTTCGCCTGGGAAACCCTGGTGGTGACGATCGGTTACCCGATCTACTTCGTGTTGCGCAAGCGCTGCCGCACCGAGCACCTGGGTGGCCTGTGGTGCGACATGTGCCTGCTGTTGCCCTGGGCGTTGTACTTCGTGATCCAAGGCCCGCTTTCTCCTGCCGATCTGCAGGCACACCCCGGGTTGTATGCGTTGATCCCGATCCTCGGGGCGATCAGTGCATCGGCCCTGATCGCCTACGTGCTGGCCAGCCGCTTGCTGCCGTTCAGCCTGTTCGGCCTGCTCAGCTACGTCGAACCGGTGCTACTGGTCGGCGTGGCGCTGCTGCTGGGCGAAACCATCGGCCCGGACCAGTGGCTGACCTACCTGCCGATCTGGGCCGCGGTGCTGGTGCTGGTGATCGAAGGTTTCAAACACCTGCTGCGTCAACGCCGCCGTTCGGTGTAAGCCGAACCTGGCGCACTCGCCGCTCCTCGACCGCTTCCACGGTCAGCGTCCAGCCATTCCAGGCCAGGCGGTCACCGACCATTGGCAGGCGGTCGAGCAGGCTCATCACCAGGCCCGCGAGGGTCTGGTAGTCCTCGGTGGCGCGGGCGCTGAAGCCGGTACGCGCTTGTACCTGGCTCAGGTTCAACGCACCGCTGACCACAAAACCTTCACCTTCCGGGACGATACCCGGGCCTTCGACCTCGCTGGCATCCGGCAGCTCACCGGCAATCGATTCGAGAATGTCGGTCATCGTCAGCAGGCCGGTGAAGTCACCGAACTCGTTGACGACGAAGGCGATGTGCGTCGACTGGGCTCGCATCTGCTCAAGGGCGTTGAGGATACTGAAGCTCTCCAGCAGGTTCAGCGGTACCCGCGCCATGCCCTCCAGGTCGGGCTGGCTGCCTGACAGCAGTTCCTTGAGCAGTTCCTTCTTGTGCACGAAGCCCAGTGGCTCGTCCACGCGGCCATCGCGGATCAACGGCAGGCGCGAGTACGGCGAATGGGCCAGGGCCTGGGCAACGGCGTCGCCCGGCTGCGCCAGATCGATCACATCGACCTCGGCGCGGGCGGTCATCACTGTGCGGATCGGCCGCTCGGCCAGGTTCAGCACGCCACTGATCATTACCCGTTCGCGGCGGTCGAACAACACCTGCTCCTCACCACCTTCGACCAGGTCGGCGATTTCCTCGCCCACCTCGTCAGCCTCGACCCGGCGGCCACCCAGCAGGCGCAGCACCGCATGCGCGGTGCGCTCACGCAGTGGTCGGTGCTGCTGCAGGCTGCGCTTGCGGCGGGCACGGGCCAGCTGGTTGAACAGCTCGATCAGGATCGAGAAGCCGATGGCCGCATACAGGTAGCCTTTGGGGATATGGAAGCCCAGGCCTTCGGCGGTCAGGCTGAAGCCGATCATCATCAGGAAGCCCAGGCACAGCATGATCACCGTGGGGTGGGCGTTGACGAAGCGGGTCAGCGGCTTGCTGGCAACGATCATGATGCCGATCGAGAAGGTTACCGCGATCATCATCACCGACAACTGCTCGACCATGCCCACCGCGGTGATCACCGCGTCCAGCGAGAACACCGCATCGAGCACCACGATCTGCGCGACAATCGGCCAGAACGCAGCGTGGCGCACCACACCGCTGGCCTGGGCGACGTGGCCTTCCAGGCGTTCATGCAGCTCCATGGTGGCCTTGAACAGCAGGAAAACACCACCGAACAGCATGATCAGGTCACGGCCCGAGAAGCTCTTGTCGAACACCTCGAACAACGGCGCGGTCAGGGTGACCATCCACGAGATACTGGCCAACAGGCCCAGGCGCATGATCAACGCCAGGCTCAGGCCAATGACCCGCGCGCGGTCGCGCTGGTGCGGCGGCAGCTTGTCGGCAAGGATGGCGATGAACACCAGGTTGTCGATACCCAGCACCAGCTCGAGGACGATCAGCGTCAACAGGCCCAGCCAGGCCGTGGGGTCGGCTAGCCATTCCATTAGCGGGTACTCACGAGGGCAGCGTCACGTGGACGGGAGAAGGAAGGCCGTAAAGGCCGGGGACTGGGGGGCTCCGCGAAGGTGCTCATATAGACCTTGATAGCAAATAGGAAGAATGATCCTACAAGCGCTGCAGCATTCCCTGATAGCGCAAAACTATTACAAAACCTGTAACAACATCTCGGAGCCACGCTCTCATAGAACTGCACATAACTCATTGAATTAGCGGGGCCCCTGTGGGAGCGGCTTTAGCCGCGAACACCGGCGCAGCCGGTGCCATGCACCGCGTTGGATTCTTCGCGGCTAAAGCCGCTCCCACAGAGTACGAGGATCGCTTGCGAATTCAGTTATCTGTGCGACAGCGCAGCCCAAAGGGCTGGGCAATCTCCCACAGGGAAATGCATTGGTCCGGAGTGGGTACTTTTCTTCAATACCACAGGCTGCCGATACCCGAGCATGGAGGCCCCCCTCAACCACACGGATCACCCTCATGAGCCTGTCCCTGTCCATGGCCGCTTTCGCACTGGCGGCCTCGATCTCCCCCGGCCCGGTCAACATCGTCGCGCTGGGCAGCGGTGCCCGCCATGGCCTGCGTGCCAGCCTTGCGCATGTGGCCGGTGCCACGCTGGGCTTCTGCCTGCTGCTGGTGCTGGTCGGGCTTGGCCTGCATCAACTGCTGCTGCGCTGGCCTTTGCTGGGCCTGCTGTTGCACTGGGGCGGCGTGGCGTTCCTGCTGTACATGGCATGGAAGCTGGCCAGCGACGACGGGCAGCTCGGCAGCGCACATCCCACCCAGGCCCCTTCGGCCTGGCACGGCGCGGCGATGCAATGGCTCAACCCCAAGGCATGGCTGGCAGCGGTGGCCGGGGTGGGTGCCTACACCGGCGGTGAGCAGCAGTTGCTGTGGCTGTTTACCTGGATCTACGGGCCGATCTGCTTCATTTCGGTGGCCAGCTGGGCGTGGGCCGGAAGCGTGGTTCGTCAGTACCTGGGCAACCCACGGCACATGCGCCTGCTGAATCGGGGCTTGGCGGCCTTGCTGGTGGGCAGCGCGGTTTACCTGGTCATTTAAGGCTGGCTGCACACCGGCCTGTCGCTGGCAAGCCAGCCCCCCCCCCCGGCCGCGCTGCCCTCAAGACCTGTGCAGTACCTGTGGGAGCTGGCTTGCCGGCGATAGGGCCATGACGGCCAACAGGGCAATTCAACCGAATGCGTTGCGGTAATGCCCCGGCGTCGCCGCCAGGTGCTGTTTGAAGGCCCGCTGCAGGTGCGCCTGGTCGGCAAACCCGGCCTCATGTGCAACCTCGGCAATTGCCCGGCCCAGGCGCAGTTGCGCCCTGGCCAGTTGCACGCGCTGATCGAGCAGGTAGCCATGCGGCGTCAGCCCGAAGCGTTGGCGGAACGCACGAATCAGGTACGAGCGCGACAGGCCGCAGGCCGCGCAGATGTCGTCCAGGCTCAGCGGATCGCTACGGTGGGCGCGTATGAACGCTGCCGCCGCGTCCAGCCGCGGGTTGCCCTCGTCGTTCACGCCAACATTACCGTCAAGCAAATCCGGCAGTGCGCCAAACAGCGCCGCCAGGCGGGCTTCCCGGTCTGGCACGCTGGCGTCGAACAGGTCGGCAAAGGCCTGCAACAGGCACCGGTACAACGCCGGCGAGCTACTCCAGGTCTGGGCCGGCAAGGCAAACCCCAGCGCTTGCAACCAAGGCATATCGACAAACAACATCAGGTAGGACCACGGCTCCCCGGCGATGGGGTTGCAGGCATGCACCACACCTGGGTTCATCAGCACCGTGGTACCGGCCTCCACCTTGATACGCTGGTCACCGTTGAGGTAGGTGCTGTGCCCACCCGTGATCACCCCGATGGAAAAGCTCTCATGGGAATGCGCGGCGTAGCACACCTGCCGCCCGTCCCCTACCCGCCGGGCTTCGACGAAGGGCAGCGCCGGGTCGCGCCAGAACCGTGATACCTCGATCATCCCTCACCCCGCTCGCAGCTGCCATGCGCCCGGATACTACACGCTTATCGCGGAAACAGGTCCAACGTCCGCTCCACTTCGCCAATATCGATCGTGAAACCATCGCCTTCGGGTATCCCGACCACAAAGCCGAAATGCTGGAGGTCACGGTCCGTCAGGTACTTGTAGTAGCTGACAAACCGGTTTGGCGGCTGCAAGGTCAGCAGGCAACCGCCGGCCTGCAATACATTCACCCCATGCACCAGCTGGCTACCCTCTACACCAATGACCACCCGTGCCCCGGCGCAGGCCGCGACGATACTTGGTACATCGGTCTTCAGCGGGTCGACGATGCGAAAGCCGCGGGTGGCGCGCAAGTGCTCGGCCAACGCCAGCTCATTGCGCAACAGGCGCAGGTCACCATCGCCACCACGCAGCAGAAACACCCCAGGGTGTGGGGCATACAGCACATGCGACAGCAACTTGTCGCCCATGGCCCGGTAGCGGGAATGCCGACTGCGGTTGTTGGCCAGGTCATCGAACAACACCAGCTCGCGGAAAAACGCACTGCGCAGGCGCAGCGGGTTCATCTCCAGCCAGTCTTCATAGGCCGGCGCCTGGGTAAACAGCGGGAATCTGGCCGAGGGCGCGGTGGTTACCGGTATGCCTTCGTTACAGGCCAGCGCGTAGGTCGGGCAATCCTCCATCAACCAGGTACCGAACCACGTATTGCCATTTTGCGTGCAATAGATGGCCGCACGGTCGATTTCATTGTCCACCATGATGGTCGGCAGGAGGCCCGGCTTCAGCGACAGCCAGTGGCTGGCGTTGCCCTTGTACAAGGCCCCGTCGACCAGCCACACCTCCTTGATCAGGTAACCGCGGGTTGGCCCTTGCAGCGTGCTGATACCGCCCTCCATGGTGCGTGCAGGGTGCACGTAGGGATAGAAACGCTTGCCTTCCCAGCCCGTCACCCGCTCCAGTTGGCCTGGCAGGTAAAAGGCCGGGGGCGAGACCGTGACTTCACCAGGGGCAATGTCCCAGCTCTTGGCCGCGATGCTCTTGAGGTCGATGGTGCTGTTCCCGCCCAGCCGTTTGCGCGCCATATAACGGTAGGCGGCCAAGGTCCAGGTGTGCTGCCTGTCTGCGGGCGCTGGACTGAACTGCGAGATGTCGCTTCCCATGAAGCGTCCTCCCTTGGTGACAAGGTCAAAAGCCTGGCGCGAGGCGCCAGATCAACGCCTCCCTGGCATCCGTTCAGTTGCACATGACCCTTTCCATGGTGGGCGGTGACTGCAGGTTGGCGTAACGGCGACGCAAGCTTTCCACGAACGGTTCGCCCGCCCCGTTGCCACCATAGAAATAAATCTTGTGCAGGCCACCAAACACCATTTCCTGGTAGCGGCTGGCAACTTCCTCGTCACTCGGGCCCTCGGGCAACCCCAGATGCAGCGTGAGTTTGTCGCCTTCGAGCGCGAACATCGGCGTGTCCCAGAGGAACTTTGCCGTGCCGGTTCTGGGTAAGCGGACAAACAGACAGGCATGGTTACCCAGCGAATCGATATCGCCACCGCGACGGCGCTTCCATTTCAACAAACCGTCATCCGGGCGCGCCAGGCAAAGACCGATGTCGTAATAATCGAAGCCCTGCATCAACGCCCACTCAAGGGCCATGAAAGTGGTGATCGAGTTCACCTCACGCAACTTCCGTGCATCGGTAAACACCGCCTCGCAATAGCCGAAACGCAACGTGCTCCAATAACGCTTGCCCGCGCGTACCACTTCACAGCCAAGGTGGCAGCCGATCACTTCATCGCCCAAGGTGATCAAGTCGAGCCGGCCGACGCCCCTGGCAATGCGAAACACTTCTTCAGTGGGAAACTGCGCGGCATGGATACCCTGCCTGGCGCTGGCATAGGGGCGCAGCAGGTCGCGGTCGGCCATGGCGATCTCGTCGTCCGAGAGGGCCTGGCGCATCTGGTACAACGGGCGGTTCTTGCGGATGCTGCGCCGCAACTCGCTGTCGTAGCGCGCCGTGATGTCCTCCAGCGAGCGCCCGAGCGGCACCACGGCGCTCAGGTAATGCGGCACCGACAATGCCCCCGACGTCGGCATTTCGCTGACCACCACCACGTGGTTGGGCGCAATCGTCGCGCTTGCGCTGTCAATTACTGCAGCATTGCCCTGGCCCTTGCCGGCAATCAGCAGCTTGGCCATTTCCCGCTGCTGCTTTCGGCCGATATATAAAATTTCGTACGGGCTTTCCTGCTGCAGCCGAAACCTGGCAACTTCCCACCGCCAGAAACAGGCACGCGCCATCACTTCAAGCCCCTTGCTGGCCAGCTGTCTCATTTCGTAGCGTATTGAGGGCGAGATGAGTTTTCGCGCCACTGCCGTCAAGGTCGCTTTCATTTCTTCTTCGAGGTCCTTCGATGTGTACCAAGGTCTATCGGAAAAGGACAACAATTCAGCAAGAAGCACGTATCCTATTGATATTCAGGAATTATCCAGTAACCCCATGTCAACTAACAATTTAAGGTGCGCACAAACACTTTAGCAAGTGGCATTTTGATTGCATTTCATGAATGCGCCGGGAAGTTTTGCAAAGTTTCATGACGTCAAATTTCCTGCAGGAAAGGCTCACCCAACAAGCACTTTTCTATCGGTATATCCCATCCGCGCTATCCCATTACCACTTGGCTATAGAGAAATAACGTTTGATGCCTTCTTTGCATAGAAGGAGCATCAAGATGCCATCCAACCCCCATCAATCTTTGCTCCAGGCGCAATTGCCGCACTGGGCACGCCAGGCGACACCCAACCAGTGGGCCGCGTTGAAGCAAACACAGGTCGCCCCGTGGCAGGCGCAGGACTGGTTCGCCAACGCAGCCCCCGGCCTGCGCCAGGCAGTGCACGCCAGTCAGGCGCGGCTGATGCAGGCGCAAGCAGCCTTGGCCTGCTCACTCAAAGGCCTGAAACAGATCACTGAATTTGCCGAGCCATTGCTGCGCGCACGCCTTGCTGAACAAGGCTTTCACGCACCGCTGCGCAATACCCAACTGCTGCGGGTGGAGCGCAGCTGGCACTGGACCGTCCTGCGCTATCTCTACCGCCATCGTCGTGACAACCTGCTACAGGCTGCCCTGCAGAACTTCGCTGACGACGAGGCGTTCTCCCCGGAAAGTGCCATTGCCCTGAGCGACAACATTCAGGTCACGCCGATGCGGGTACACGGCGCCTTCCCCCTCGGCATGCAAGTACCCTTGGCGCGCGTTGCGCTGGAGTCTGAGCGTTATCAGGTGGAACGGCTGCCCCTCGCGCCCGCCGCTTTCGCCACACTGTGCCGTGACCTGGACCTGGGTAACGCTTACCAGGCCCACCTGGAAGAACACTTCGCACGACCCGCTACCCGGGCATTGGCCATCAGGGTGCAAAAAGACCGCCTGCGCCTGGCAGCCGACCTTGCCTGTCTGCGGCACCTGCTTGACGGCAACGCGCGCGATCAGGTCGAACAGCTGTTGCAGAGCGGCGCAGTGAGGTGCTGGCAACTGGCGCTGTTCGGCACAGACCTGCACGAAGTCATGCTGATCGATGCCGGCCGTGCGGGTCTGGTGCTGTATTTGCCCGGCCATGACCCGGCCCTGCGTCAATGCAACAACCTGGACGCGGTACACGATACGCTGGCGACCTTGCTGCTGGAACCCGATGCCCGCCAGGCCTTCACGGCCTACATCAGGCAGGACGAGCGCACGCACTTTCTCGACCTGCTGCAACAAAATCTCGACGCCACGGGCAGCACTGCCTACGACCGCCCTTGGCAGCGCGCGGCGCAGGCGGACCTGCGCCCTACCCGCGTGGCCATCACGGCCGAGCCTTTTGGCCACTACCAGGACCTGCACCTGGCCCGCCTCAAGCACGAAGCCAGCCTGCTGGCGGTCCCGACAGCGACCGCCGATGCCAACGCGCGGGCCAGGCGCCAGGAGGAATGGGAAAGCCTTGGCCTGGATGCGCTCAATATCGCCGCGTTCTTCATTCCAGGTGCAGGCACCCTGATGCTGGCCGTCACTGCCTGCCAGCTGCTCGGCGAGGCCTTCGAGGGCTACGAGGCCTGGGATGAAGGCGACCGCCACCTGGCGCTGCGCCACCTGGAGGCGGTCGGCCTGAACCTGGCCGTGATCGGTGGTTTCGTGGCCGCGGGCAAGGTGATACCCAAGCTGTTCAACAGCCCGTTGATGGAAAACCTGCAGCAAATACGCGGCAACGACGGACGCTACCGGCTATGGAATGAAGACCTCACCCCCTACCGCAGTAGCGTGACACTGCCGGAAAACCTGCAGCCCAATGCACTTGGCCAGTACCTGTACGAGGGCCGGCGCTTCATCCGCATGGACGGCCAATTGTTCGAGCAACGCTTCGACAACCACCTGCAGCAATGGCGGGCCATTCACCCCGAGAAGCCCGATGCCTGGCAGCCACCGCTGGTGCACAATGCCCAAGGCGCCTGGCGTGGCCAGCATGAACAGCCCGGCCAGTGGCCATTCGCGAAGCTGGTGCGCCGTCTTGGCGAGGCCTATGCCGCGTACACGCCAGAACAGCTGGCGCAGGCCGGCCGACTCTGTGGCATCGACGCAGCGCGCTTGCGCCGGGTGCACCTGGAAGGCCTGCCAACGCCGCCGCTGTTGCTCGATGCCCTGCAGCGCATGGCGGCACAGGCTGAGGTAGAGGCGTTGGCCGACAAGGCCCCGCCGGGCCAGTTCGAGGAACGCTACAACGGCAGTGCGGCCAACACTCCGTCAATGCAGAAGCTGCTCGACGCCTATCCGCGGCTCTCCCCTGCCCTGGCCTGGCGTTTGCTGGCACCGCTGGGCGAGGCCGAATCGCTCGCGTGGCAACAGCACGGTCAGTTGCCCACACAGGTTCGCCAGTCGCTGGAGCAGGTGCACAGTGAGCTGCCCCTGGTACGCGCGCTGGAAGGCCTGCTGCAGCCAGCCCGGGCCAGCAGCGACAGCGAACGCCTGCTGTTCAGCGCACTGGATGCGATGCCCGACTGGCCTGCAGACCTGCGCCTGGAGCTGCACGGCGCCAGCCCCGATGGCCCTCGGCTGGAGCATGTCGGCAGCGACCAGGCCACCACCCTGCGCCGCGTGATCAAATCGGCCGAAGGCTATGAGGTCGACCGGGGCGAGCGCCCTGCACCAGCGCCGCGAGATCCGGACCTCTGCCGCGCCGTAGAGCAGGCACTGTCTCGCTCGCAACGCGACAGGCTGGGGATCCCGACGGCCGATGGCAGCTCGCTACGCCAGCGTGTACTGGGTTGGGTCGACAAGCACAGGGAGACATTGGCCCAGCGGCTCTGGGGGCACCGGGCGCTGCTGCGCAAGCCCATGGGCCGCTTGCTCGGCGGTCGGCCGCTCGCCCCCGAACCGCCGCAGCCGCGCCTGGCAGGCTCGCTGGCCGGGGCCTATCGCCGCTTGTTCCCGAACGCCACCGACCAGGAGTTCGAAAA
The DNA here is from genome assembly GCF_017490805.1 of Pseudomonas sp. 43(2021). Classification (NCBI taxonomy): domain Bacteria; kingdom Pseudomonadati; phylum Pseudomonadota; class Gammaproteobacteria; order Pseudomonadales; family Pseudomonadaceae; genus Pseudomonas; species Pseudomonas sp. 43(2021). The sequence goes on along the minus strand of NZ_JAFGYJ010000012.1, from coordinate 23,721 downwards.
CTGGCTCGGCAACGAGGAGGACAACCCGTACGTCGACGACATTCGCTCACCCACACAACGCCTGCGCGACCTGCAGCAGCGCCTGGATACCCTGCGCCGCGACCTGCAGGAATGGGCCCGGCCCGATCCGCAACGCCCTCACCAACGGCACCTGGCCATCCGCCCCATCCTCAACGCCTGGCGGCGGCTGTCGACCGTAGCGCTTGAAGGGGGTGGCCACCTGCACAGCCTGGACCTTTCCGACCTGGAACTGGACAACCAGGCCTTGGCCAGCCTGGCCCTGCCGGATGACTTCACCCATGTGGAGCACCTGTCACTCAGCAACAATCGTTCGCTCAGCCAGTTGCCGGCCGAATTCTATGAACGTTTCCCCAACCTCAAGCGCCTGCTGCTGACCGACTGCCGATTCGACGCCGTGCCCCGCCTGGTCAGGCCTGAGCACCTCACCTGGCTGGACCTGGAAGGCAACCGCATTACCTGGGATGCCCAGGCCCAGCAAGCGCTGAACCGCTGCTCCGGGCTTGCAGTACTGGACCTGTCGGGCAACCCGCTACTGCAGGCCCCGGACCTGCGCGGGCTGGCCTACCTGAAAACACTGTTCCTGAACGACTGTGCGCTCAGCGAATTGCCGCAAGGCCTTGACCAGGTGCTCGAGCCCCTCATCCTGGACATTGGCGACAACCAGCTGCTGCGGCTGCCAGACGGTTTCAACGTGCCACGGCCCGTTGCAGAGGCCCTGCGCCTGGAAAGCGACTGGCTGGGCGCACCCGTGCTTGCGCAGATCGAGGCCTACAACGCCGTGCACCAGGTGGACCTGCTGGTGTGCGCAGGCGACTACCTGGAATTCTTCGAACGAACCGGCCCGGCCGAAATGGCCCTGTGGCAACGGTTACCGCTGCAGTACCGCCGCGACCTCAGGCCCTTGCTCGAACTTGAACCGTTCCTGTCCTACCCGCGGTTTGCCCATACAGAGTTCTGGCGGCGCCTGACCTTGATCGACGCAGACCCCGTCCTGCGCCAGCAATGGTTGACGCACCCACCCTACGACCTGTTCAACCTACCGCTTTGACATTGACCCGGATGCCTGCCTGTCCGACAGGCAGGCACTTGCACCGATGTTAAGCCAGACTGGTGTTTTTCCGGCGGCCGGTGCATGCTCGCAGCTGAAGCGATTCACCTGGCTCGAAACCCGCCCAGCAATGTGAGGTGCAGTACCCATGGACCGTCTGCTCGATTCACTCTTCCCAAGCGCCGAGAACATCCCGGAAACCTGGCGCCTGGAAGCCCCCCTTGAACAACGCGACTACCTGGTGAACGGTGAACTCAGGCGCTGGGACGGGCCCCTGGCCACGGTGCGCAGCCCGGTCTGGCTCAAGGAAGGCAATGAAGAACGCCAAGTGGTGCTGGGCAGTGCCCCACTGCTCGATGCCGACACCGCGCTCAGCGCACTCGATGCTGCTGTGCAAGCCTACGACAAAGGCCGCGGCGCCTGGCCAAACATGCGCGTGGCCGAGCGCATCCAGCACGTCGAAACCTTCCTGGCGCGCATGCGTGAACAGCGCCAGGCCGTGGTCAAGCTGCTGATGTGGGAGATCGGCAAGAACCTCAAGGATTCGGAAAAGGAATTCGACCGCACCTGTGACTACATCGTCGACACCATCAATGCCCTCAAGGACCTTGACCGCCGCTCCAGCCGCTTCGAGCTGGAACAGGGCACGCTGGGCCAGGTCCGCCGTGCGCCGCTGGGTGTGGCCCTGTGCATGGGGCCATACAACTACCCGCTGAACGAAACCTTCACTACGCTGATCCCGGCGCTGATCATGGGCAACACCGTGGTGTTCAAGCCGGCCAAGTTCGGCGTGCTGCTGATTCGACCATTGCTCGAAGCTTTCCGTGACAGCTTCCCGCCGGGGGTGATCAACGTCATCTATGGCCGTGGCCGGGAAACGGTGAGCGCGCTGATGGCCAGCGGCAAGGTCGATGTGTTCGCCTTCATCGGCACGCACAAGGCCGCCAGCGACCTGAAAAAACTGCACCCGCGCCCGCACCGCCTGCGCGCCGCGCTGGGCCTGGATGCCAAGAACCCGGGCATTGTGCTGCCCCAGGTGGACCTCGACAACGCCGTCGAAGAGGCAGTCACCGGTGCGCTGTCGTTCAATGGCCAGCGCTGCACGGCACTGAAAATCCTGTTCGTCCACGAGGACGTCGTCGATGCCTTCCTCGACAAGTTCCAGCGCAAGCTGGCCGCGCTCAAGCCCGGCATGCCATGGGAGCCTGGCGTAGCGCTGACACCGCTGCCCGAGCCCGGCAAGGTCGACTACCTTGACGGCCTGGTCGCCGATGCCACCGCCAAGGGCGCACGCGTGCTCAACGAAGGCGGCGGGCACAGCCGTGGCTCGTTCTTCTACCCGGCCGTGCTGTACCCGGTAAAGCCGGACATGCGCGTCTACCACGAAGAGCAGTTCGGCCCGTTGGTGCCAGTGGTGCCATACCGCGACCTGCAGACAGTGATCGACTATGTGCTGGACTCCGACTACGGCCAGCAACTGAGCCTGTTCGGCAATGACCCGGCAACCATCGGCAGCCTGGTCGACATCTTCGCCAACCAGGTCGGGCGCATCAACATCAACGCGCAATGCCAGCGCGGCCCCGACACCTATCCGTTCAACGGCCGCAAGAACAGCGCCGAAGGCACCCTGTCGGTACACGACGCCCTGCGTGTGTTCTCGATCCGCACGTTGGTCGCAACGCGCTTCCAGGAGGCCAACAAGGAACTGATCAGCGAGATCATTCGCAACCGGCAGTCGAGCTTCCTGACCACCGACTACATCTTCTGACAGCCGCGTTTATAGAGAATCGATCTATCAGCGCTGTCGATTTTCCATCCGCGCAAACGACTCTAAGCAACAGGGCGCCCACCGGCGCCCACTTCCAAGGAGAGTCGAACATGGCAGCCAAACCCATTCCCGAAGGCCAGCACAGCCTCACCCCCTACCTGGCCATCAATGACGCCGCCAAGGCCATCGAGTTCTACAAGAAGGCCTTCGCTGCCGTCGAGATGTTCCGCCTCGACGCCCCGGGGGGCCGCGTCGGCCATGCCGAGCTGAAGATCGGCGACTCGTCGCTGATGCTTGGCGACCCCTGCGACATGGAGGGCGGTCTCACCGCCAGCCAGAAGCTCAGCGGCGCAGGCGTTGGCCTGCACCTGTATGTCGAGGACTGCGACAAGGTCTACGCCCAGGCCCTGGCGGCCGGCGCCACCCAGCTGAGTGCGGTGACGGACCAGTTCTACGGCGACCGCAGCGGCACCCTGAAAGACCCGTTCGGCAACATCTGGTTCGTTTCCACCCACAAGGAGGACCTGACCCCCGACGAGATCCGCGCCCGCGCGGCGAAAATGTTCAGTGCAACTGAGCGGTAAGTTGAAAGCGGCGCGACTTTGCTTGAAGCTTGGAGCTCGTAGCTGGGAGCTGCTTCATGCGAATCATCGACAAAACCGCCGCACAGGTCCGTAGCCTGACCCCCGCAGAAGAGGAGCTGCTGGTCGGCTTTGCCACCGGCAGCCTCACCGGCCCACGCCTGCTACAGGCCAACCAGCTGCTGATGAAGGTACGCAACGCCAACCAGTGGCTAGCCTGCGACTGCCGCAGCGATGCCTTGCCGGTGCTCAATGTCACCCTCAACGGCAACACCGGTACGCTGTTTCTCAAGAACAACCCGGGTACTGCCGAGCACGCGCCCGGCTGCCCGTTCACCAAGGACGAGCGAGAAGCGGCCGAACGCGAAAACGACCCCGCGCCACCCGCTGCCTGGCTACCGCCCGACACACCGTTGCGCCTGATCGGCGACTTCCGCAGCGGCACCACCAGTGGCGGCGGCGATGGCAGCGAACGCCGTGAACAACAGCGCCTGCTGTCACTGCTGCTGACCTGGATCGAAACCAGCGGCCTCAACCTGTATGCCACGCACCTGAAAAAGGACCTGACCGGGCAATTTGCCGAGTTGCGCAGCGTGGCCAGCCGCTATCCGCTGCTGGAACGGGTCCCCGCCAGCAACTATCTGGAAACCCGCCTGGACATGAAGCACATGATGATGCTCAAGTCCCGCCTGCGCGAAGCCACGGTGTTCGGCAACCATCGCCGCCACGGCCTGCTGCTGGACTGCGTGGACCAGATAAAAGGGCGCAAGCTGTTCAACAACCGCAGTGAAGACGGCTTCGACTTCCAGGGCCACCACCTGTACTGGGGCGGCAACCGCACCGCCGGGCCGTTACTGGCCTTGGCGCTGTACTCGCCGACCAGTGCCGGCAGCCATTTCTACGAGCTGATTCATGTGGCCAGCGTGCCGGTGCTGTCCCGCGCCCACCTGTTCCCGGTATATCGCGACGAAGAGCGCGAGCCGCTCAAGGCCCTGGTATCGCTGGTCGACTGGATGGCCAGCAAGGGTGTGAAAGTGCAAATGCGCCGCCCGGTGATCGGTGGCCAGGTGATGGATGAACTGGTGATGACCTCGGACCAGGACCGGGTATTGTCGGTGTCGTTGCTGGAGCAACCCATCGGGCCCGAACCGGATACCGAGAATTTCAAGCGCTACGCCGACTTCAAGAGCCTGGAAACCTTCCGCAAGTTCGTAGCAGGCTTCTTCATGCGCGAGCGCTGAGGGCCGTGGGCTCGCCTTGATCTTTATAGCGCCTGTCAGATCGAGCGCCGCCCGCGCGGCGCTCGATCTGACAGGCGCTATAAATCCCGTGGTGTACCGAAATCACCCCAGGAACAGCTTGTACGCCGGGTTGTCGGTCTCATCCCAGTAGCGGTACCCCATCTCATCCAGCGCCAACGGCAACCCCGTCAACTCATCCCGCGGCACTTCCAGCGCGGCGAAAACCCGGGCCTCTGCCGCACCATGGTTGCGGTAATGGAACAGGCTGATGTTCCAACGCTTGCCAAGCCGCTCCAGAAAGCCCAGCAACGCCCCGGGCCGCTCGGGGAATTCGAAGCGCAGCACCCGCTCGTCAGCCCCGGGCGCGGCATGGCCGCCCACAGTATGCCGTACATGCAGTTTGGCCAGTTCGTTGTCGGTCAGGTCCAGTACGCTGTAGCCCTGCTCGCGCAGGCTGGCCAGCAACTGCTCGCGTGGGTCGTGCAGCGGGTGTGTCTGCACACCCACGAACAGGCGCGCCTCCTTGCCAGGGTAATAGCGGTAGTTGAACTCGGTGATCTGTCGCTTGCCCAGGGCCTGGCAGAAGGCGCGGAAGCTGCCCGGCTGTTCCGGGATGGTGACAGCGATGATCGCCTCGCGCTGCTCGCCCAGTTCGGCACGCTCAGCCACATGGCGCAGGCGGTCGAAGTTGACATTGGCCCCGGAGTCGATGGCCACCAGGGTCTGCCCCTGCACGCCGTCGCGCGCCACGTACTTCTTGATCCCGGCCACGGCCAGGGCGCCGGACGGCTCGGTGATCGAGCGGGTGTCGTCATAGATGTCCTTGATCGCCGCGCACAGCTCGTCGCTGCTCACGGTGACCACCTCGTCAACGAAGTGCCGGCACAACTCGAAGCAATGGGCGCCGATCTGCGCCACCGCCACACCATCGGCGAAGGTGCCGACCTGCGGCAGGATCACCCGCTCACCGGCGGCCATGGCAGCCTGCAGGCAGTTGGAGTCCTCCGGCTCGACGCCGATCACCTTCACCTCAGGGCGCAGGTACTTCACATAGGCGGCAATGCCAGCAATCAGCCCACCACCACCCACCGGTACGAAGATGGCATCCAGCGCCCCCGGGCGCTGGCGCAGGATCTCCATGGCCACGGTGCCCTGCCCGGCGATCACATCCGGGTCGTCGAACGGTGGCACGAAGGTGGCGCCTTCGCTGTCGGCCAGTTTCAGCGCGTGGGCCAAGGCATGGGGGAAGCTCTCACCGTGCAGCACTACATGGCCACCGCGCGAACGTACCCCTTCCACCTTCAGCGACGGCGTGGTGGTCGGCATGACGATGGTGGCCTTCATGCCCAGGTGGGATGCCGCCAGGGCCACGCCCTGGGCATGGTTGCCCGCAGAGGCGGTGATCACCCCGCGCTCGCGCTGCACGGTACTCAGGCGTGACAAGCGGGTGTAGGCACCGCGGATCTTGAACGAGAAGGTAGGCTGCAGGTCCTCCCGCTTGAGCAACACCTGGTTGCCCAGGCTTGCAGACAACGCGGGCGCAGCCTGAAGGGGCGTTTCGATGGCCAGGTCGTACACCGGGGCGGCAAGAATGCGCCGCACCTGCTCCGACAGCAGTTGCTGAGGGGTGACGGTAGAGCGAGGGCTGACGAAGCTGGTCATCGGTGACTCCTTGGCTGTGTTCACGTTGCCCAGGAGTCAGAGAGAAAAACCCGCCTCCAGGGCGGGTTCGGTGCACGTACGCGCTAGCCCGCCAAGCTGATAATGGCGGTAATAATAATGGCGTTGACGTGCGGGAAAGTATTCATGGGGTAGGAACTTAGCCGGTAGTGCGGCACAAAGTCAACACTTCGCCTGCTGCGCCGAAAGCGGCACATCGAACACCTTGTCGAAGCCCCACTGGAAGACAAACGCGTAAACGAAGAAGAACATGAACAACGCCAGGTTGGTCAGCAACGCCGCCCACAAGCTGACATCCAGCCAGTACGCCACCAGCGGCAGCAGGATCAGCACCAGCCCGCCCTCGAAGCCCAGCGCATGCAGCAGGCGCCGCAGGAACGTGCGCTCGCGCTGGAGCTGGCGCGCTTCCCAGCGCTCGAACACCCAGTTGTAGCCCATGTTCCAGCTCATCGCGATGCCCGACATCAGCACCGACAGCACGGTCGACTGCGCCATGCCGGCACCGAACGCCAGCTCCAGCGCGGGCGCCACGCAGGCGACGGCGATGGCTTCGTAAAGAATGGCCTGGACAATCTTGCGTGCCTTGCCTTGCATGTTCAGCTCCCTGGTTCAACGACCTGTAAAGCTACAAGAAGTGGCCCACAAGAAAAAGCCAGAAATTTGGACAAGCCTGCGTTCGGCTGCTTGTATCTATCCAGTACAAACGGCGACAAGTCGTACAACTTCGTCCAGGGAATCGAACGAGGATAAAGACGATGGCCCACCCCTTCCTGCCGGTGTCCGCCACATGAGCCTGGCATTCATCGATTTTCTCACCTACGTGCTGTTCGGCCTGAAGATCCTCGCGATCGTCCTGGCCTCGCTGATGTTCCTGCTGGGCCTGGATGACCTGTTCATCGACCTGTGCTACTGGGGCCGCAAGCTTATCCGGCGTTTTCGCATCTACGACAAGTACGAGAAAGCCGACGAAAAACGCCTGTACGAGGTACCGGAGAAGCCTCTGGCCATCATGGTCCCAGCCTGGAACGAAGTGGGCGTGGTCGGTGAGATGGCGCGCCTGGCTGCCTCGACCATCGACTACGAGAACTACCAGATCTTCGTCGGTACCTACCCCAACGACCCGCAAACCCAGGCCGATGTCGACGCGGTGTGCCTGCACTACCCCAACGTGCACAAGGTGGTCTGCGCCCGCCCCGGCCCTACCAGCAAGGCCGACTGCCTGAACAACATCATCGACGCGCTGCTGCGCTTCCAGCAGGACGCCGGCATCGAGTTCGCCGGCTTCATCCTGCACGACGCCGAAGATGTGATCTCGCCCATGGAACTGCGCCTGTTCAACTACCTGTTGCCGAACAAGGACATGATCCAGATCCCCGTGTACCCCTATGCACCGGAATGGAAAGGTTTCACCGCCGGCCACTATGTCGACGAGTTCGCCGAAAACCACGGCAAGGACGTGATCGTGCGCGAGGCACTGACCGGCCAGGTGCCCAGCGCCGGGGTCGGCACCTGCTTCAGCCGCCGCGCCATCAGTGCGCTGCTCGAGGACGGCGACGGCATCGCCTTCGACGTGCAGAGCCTCACCGAAGACTACGACATCGGTTTTCGCCTGAAGCAAAAGGGCATGAAGTGCATTTTTGCCCGCTATTCCATCACCGACCCGGCGCTGACCCTGAAGCAGGAATGGCGCCCGGGCATGAGCCGTGAATTCGCCCAGGTGATCTGCGTGCGCGAGCACTTCCCGCGCGACTGGCAGCATGCCATACGGCAGAAGTCGCGGTGGATTGTCGGCATCGTCTTCCAGGGCACCAGCAACCTGGGCTGGAGCCGCAAGGGCGCGCTCAACTACTTCCTCTGGCGTGACCGCCGCGGCCTGTTCGCCTACCTGCTGAGTTTCCTGGTCAACCTGTTGCTGCTGGTGTTGCTGGCCATGTGGCTGGTCACGGTGATTGCGCCAGAGTCGTGGCGCTTCATGTCGATCCTCAGCGACAGCTGGCTGCTGACCACTTTGCTGTGGCTGAACGGGCTGATGCTGTTCAACCGCCTGTTCCAGCGCGCCTGGTTCGTCACCCGCTTCTATGGCATCGGCGAAGGCTTGCTGTCGGCGCCGCGGATGATGTGGAGCAACTTCGTCAACTTCTTCGCCAACCTGCGTGCCCTGCGCCAGGTGATGGAAATGGGCGACTCGCGGCGTGTGGCCTGGGACAAGACCACCCACGAATTCCCCGCCATCGCCGCCCCCGCTCGCACGCCGCTGGGCCAGCGCCTGGTGGCCAAGGGTCTGATCAGCGACGAACAGCTGCAACAGGCGATCACCAGCCCGGTACGCCGGCGCCTGGGCCGCGAGCTGCTGCTGCGCGGCTGGCTGAACAGCGAACAGTTGGTGGCCACCCTGGCCGAGCAACTGGACCTGCCCTGGGCACCGCTCAACCCGTTCAAGCTCGACCCGCAACTCATCGCCAAACTGCCGCGCAAGCTGGCGACGCACTATGGCGTGCTGCCAGTGGCCGAAGACGGCGACACGCTGGTGCTGGCCAGCGAAAGCCCGGTGAGCCAGGTGTCGCTGGGGGTAATCAGCCGCCACCTGAAGCGCCCGGTCAGCGCCCGCCTGGCGCCCCAGGGCCGGGTGACCCTGGGCCTGCGCTACCACTACCCAAGCCCTTGGCAGAAGCCGGAAACCCGCGAGATGCTGGCCATCCTCGCACGCCACCAGGATGACGAAGCGCTGCTGGAGCGGGTCAGCCACCACCAGGTAATGCTCGGCGCGCTGCTGCAGGTGCGCGGCATGGTCCCGGTCACCCTGTTCAACCAGGCGCTGATCGACTTCGACCCGGAACACCAGAGCCTCGGCGAGCACCTGATCGCTCGCGGCATCATCACCGAGCAGGTGCTGCAGCAGGCCCTGACCGAACAGGCCAGCGAACAGCAGGCCGCCTTTGACCTGACCCGGGAGGTGGCATGAAGCCGCGCTTTTCCCTCACCTTCACTGGCCTGTTGCTATGCTCCGCCGCCCTGCCCGCCTCGGCTTCGGCGCCGATGACCGACTTCCAGCGGTTCACCAGCTACCCGTTCATGGAGCGCAGCTACCGCGAAGCGAAGAAGGACAACTGGGCCGAGGTCGAACGCCTGACCCGCCACGTGCTGGGCCGGGTACCGAACAACGACGAAGCCCGCACGCTGCTGGTGGAGGCCCTGGCTCACCAGCGCCGCTACAAGGAGGCCGAAGCCCTGGCCGAACAGCTGGACGGCAGCCCCGAATACGCCAACGCCCTGCTTGAACTGCGCCTGACCTGGATCGAACAGGACCCGCCGCCGGCCAGCCAGGTGGAACAATGGCTGGCCACCAGCGATGGCACCAATCGGGTGCGCCTGTGGCAGGCCTACAGCCTGAGCCTGGCGAAATTCGGTGGCGCCGCCAAGGCGCTGGACTGGCTCAACCAGTTGCCACCACAGAGGGACGGCCAGGTGCTGCGCCTGGCCCGGGCCAACTTCGCCGAACAACTGCGCAACTGGAAGGAAACCATCGAACAGCTGCAGCCGCTGGCCGACCAAGGCCAGTTGCCCGCGCAGGACTGGCAGCGCCTGGCCAATGCCTATATCCAGCAGGTGGATGAAAAAGGGCTGAACGCGCTGCTGCCCAGCGCCCCTTCCCCTGAAGCAGCCAACCAGGCCCGCCTGGCCATGGCCAACCGCGCCATCGCTGTCGGCCAGAACCAGCAGGCCCAGCGTTGGCTGCAAGCACTGCCGGCCGCGCAGCTGAACCAGCCAGAGCAGCGCCAGCAACTGTGGGAGCTGGCCCGCGAAGGCCACGACGCCCCCTTGGTACAGCGCCTGAGCAACCAACTGCAACGCCCCTGCCTGGAAACCGTCGACTGGCTGTCGCGCCGCGACCCGGAGCTGGCGCGCGAGCAGTTCAAGGGCTGCACCGCCAGCACCGACCCAAGGGCCTACGCCGTGCTCAGGCAACGCCTGTACGGCGACCCGCCACAGCCCCCTCAACCACGCACCGCCGCCGAATGGGAGCAACGCTATCGGCAGAGCGGCGACCTGGCCGCGCTGGAGCAGGCCACCTTCCTGCTGACGCAACAGGGCCACGGCGAACACGCCCGGCAACTGCTGGAGCAAGCCTACGACCGTCACCAGGGCCGCCTTGCGCCGTCACTGCTGCAGCGCCTGGGCAACCTGTATGCGCGTAACGACGGGCCGCTGGACAGCCGCCGCATGCTCAGCCTGATCCCTCGGGTCGACGCCGGTACTCGTGCCCAGCTGCTCGGCCGCCTGGCCGAGGCTGGCCAGTGCGATGCCGTGCGCCAGGCCGTACCGGCTACCCCGAGCGAACCTGGCCAGTACCGCGCCCTGGGCCGCTGCGCCATGCCCGACCAGCCCGGCGAAGCGGTGGTCTACTACCAGGCCGCCGAGCGCCTGGGCGACAGCGGCAACCGCCTGCCACTGGCGTACGCCCTCGAGGCAGCCGGGGATTCCGAGGCCGCCCTGCCCATCTGGCGCAGCTTGCCCGACAGCGCCTGGACCGACAACGCCCGCCTCACCGCCGCCCGTGGCGCGCTGAACGCTGGCGACGCGCAAGCGGCCCGGCGCTATTGGGACGCTGCCGCGCACAATGGCGCCGACGACTGGGCCCTGGGTGCCGCCATCGCCCAGCGCCAGGGCGATTACCAGGCCGCGCTGGGCTTCCAGCGCCAGGCCCTGGCGCACAACCCGCGGGCCGACCACTACTACGCCGCCTCCAGCACCGCGCTACTGGCCGGCGACAGTGCCCAGAGCAGCGCCTGGCTGGCCGAAGCCGTGCGCCTGGCACCCGACCAGCCACGCTACCGCGCCGACTACGGCATGCGCCTGGCCGGCTCGACGGACAAGGTCCAGCGCCGCCAGTCGATCCCCTACCTGGAACGCGCCACCCACGACTTCCCCGAGGACTACCGCCTTGGCGAAACGCTGGCCCTGCGCTATGACGAAGCCGAAGACAGCGCTTCGGCGCGCCGGGAACTGCGCCGCATCCTCGATGTGGAGCAGGACCTGGTCGACGGCGACGACGAATACGGCAGCCTGGAGGCCCGCAAGTACCGCCAGCGCCGCGCCCACGAAAGCCTGTCGCGACGCGACACCATCACCCTGGCCAGCACCTGGTCGCCGGCCGGCACCTCGACCAACGACAAGTTCCTCGACAATGGCCAGCGCAGCGGCACTTCGCGCCGCGCGCAATCGCAGAACGTGCAACTGGCCATGTGGGACCACGCCCTGGGCGAAGAGCCCAGCCGCAACGGCAGCACCCTGTCGGTGTATGGCCGGGTGCTGTTCGGTGGGCAAAGCCGCACCGACTATGCGCAAAGCATGGGTACCGGCGTCGGCCTGCGCTACAAGCCACTCGGCCAGGCCAACCTCAACCTGTATGCCGAGCTGTACCACCAGCGACAGATCGACGAAGAGCACTACCGCGGCCTGAGCCTGGGCCAGTTGCTGAGCCCGGCCAAGGTCGGTGGCAACTGGGGCGATTTGCGTCACCACGCCGAATCGAGCAACGACCTGCTGTTGCGTGCCACCGCCTCGTTTCTCGACCAGGGCGACTGGCGCAACGATTGGCGCGTCGATGAAGACGACTGGAACGAGCGCTTCCTCTACCTCGACGCCGCCTGGTGGACCCGTGCCGGCGACCACGCCTGGCTGTCGCGCTACCAACAGGGCCACGCCTGGAAGCTGCCGGGCAGCTCACCGCAAACCATCATGCCCTATGGCTTTGTCGAGTTTTCCAGCCAGGACCCGAGCAACGACTGGCGCCAGGACACCCGGGCCGGGGTTGGTGTGCGCTGGCAATGGTGGTTCGATGACGATCGCTACAACGCCTACCGCGGTTCGCTGAAAGTGCGTGCCGAGTACCAGCAATCGCTGGGCGGCAATCTATACGAGCGCGCCAACGGCGTGCTGGTCGGTGCGGAGATGACCTTCTGATGCGTACGTTCCTGGCCCTCTGCCTGCTTGCTCTGTGCCTGCCGGCCAGCGCCGATCAGCGCCTGTTCTACCAACCCCTCAACCGCGATGCCAATGTCACCCCCGCCCAGTGGCAGCAACTGTGGCACGCCACCGTGGCCCAGGGCGGCAAGACCTTGATCGTGCAATGGAGCGCCTATGGCGACAGCGATTTCGGCGGCGCCCAGGGCTGGCTGGCCAACAGCCTGCGCAGCGCGCGTGCCCAGGGGCTGCAACTGGTGCTGGGGCTGTACATGGACCCGGCCTACTACCAGCGCCTCGACGAGCTGGATGGCGAAGGCCTGAACAGCTACTGGAAAGCGCAGCTGGGGCGCTCGCTCAGCCAGTACCAGCAACTGCGCCAGGGGTGGCAGTTGCCGGTGGACGGCTGGTACCTGCCCATGGAGCTGGACGACCATCATTTTCGCGAGGCCGAACGCCGTGATGCCCTGCACAGCCAGTTGCAGGCCTTCAACCGGCAGCTGGACAAGCCATTGCACATCAGTGCCTTCAGCGCCGGCAAACTGTCGCCGCGAGTCAATGCCGCCTGGCTGGATCAACTGGCCGGGCTGGGCTTGACTGTGTGGTGGCAGGATGGCGCCGGGACCAGGCGCCTGCCCGTGCTGGTAAGTCAGGGTTACGAACAGGCCTTGCCGTGCCGGGTGGGCGTGGTACGCGAGGCGTTCCGCCAGGTGAGCGCGCCAGGGCAGGCGTTTCGGGCTGAGCCTTCCCAACCGAAGCTGACCGGCGGGTGCCATGCCGAGGCGGTGTTCGACCTGCGTTACCGGCCATGGGCCCGGGGTGTTCTGCCCACCAATTGAGTCTCCAGGCCCGGCCTCTTCGCGGGTAAACCCGCTCCCACAGGGACCGCACAGATTTCCAGTGCTGTGGGAGGCCTGTGGGAGCGGGTTTACCCGCGAAAGGGCCAGGCCTGGTAAAGCAGTACTCTCAGGAGCCCAGCGATGTTCAAGACCATCGAAGCCCACGTTCGCAAACAGGTCGCCCCCGCCGCCCTGCGCGCCGAATTCCGCCAGCACGAATTCGAAGCCATGCGCCCGTTCTGCCTGCTGGTATTCAGCGTCAGCATCCTGATCTGGCTGGTCTTCGACCTGATCGTCAGCTTCCTCGGCGGCCAGGGTTTCACCTGGCTGTCCTATCTGTTCATCACCCTGCTCATCAGCCTCACCGTGGTGTTGCGCTTTACCCGTCGCAGCCATCACTTCGACGTGCTCAACCTGCTGTTCATCGCCACCATCACTGTGGGCATGCGCCTGGTGATCGATGGCATCCCGGTGACCCTGCGCCCGGTGTGGCTGGTACTCGGGGTCTCCACCGTGCTGTATGCGGTGTCGGTGCTCCCGGTTCGGCGCTGGTCGTTCTTCTGTGCCATGGCCATCACCTGGTTGGTGCTTAACCCGTTCTACCACACCCGTATCGAAGCGGACGCGCTCGAAGGCGCCATGCTGTTCAGCTACGCGGTGTTCCTCAGCGGCCTGGTCATCTACAGCTACCTGCAGATGCGCAAGGCCAAGCTGCACAACTTCTATCTGTCCAAGGTGCTGCTGGAACAGGCCTATGTCGACGCCCTGACCGAAATCCCCAACCGCCGCTCGTTCATGGCCCAGGCCGGCCGCCAGATGCGCCTGGCAACGGCCGAGCAGTACCTGGCGATGATCGACATCGACAACTTCAAACGGGTAAATGATCGTTTCGGCCATGACGTGGGCGATGAAGTGCTCAAGCGCGTGGCCCTGCATATCAAAGCGAGCATGGCCGGTTACGAGTTTGCCCGACTGGGCGGTGAGGAGTTCGCGATCTTTTTCCACGGGCTGGACCAGCAAGGCGCCGAGCAACGGGTGGCGGCGTTGTGCCAACGGGTGCGCGAGGACGTTGGCGAGCACCCGGTGACTATCAGCATCGGCCTGGCCCGGGTGGACCAGGGCGACAGCCTGACAACGGCGCTGGTGCGCGCCGACCAGGCGCTGTACGAGGCCAAGCACAGCGGCAAGGACCGCTTTGTGCTGTGGTCCAGCCAGCTGGCAGAGCAGGGTTAGCAGGCCCGGCCCTTTCGCGGGTAAACCCGCTCCCACAAGTGCGCCACAGTGGTTGAAATCTGTGCGGTCCTTGTGGGAGCGGGTTTACCCGCGAAAGGGCCGGCACAGGCAACCCATCACCCGGCAGGCAAGCGAATCCGGAACTGTGCCCCACCCAGCGCCGACTGCGCCACGGTCAAGGTGCCGCCTTGCCCCTCGATCGCCCGCCGGCTGATCGCCAACCCCAGGCCAAACCCGCCGGTATTGCGGTCGCGGCTACGGTCCAGGCGGTAGAACGGCTGGAAAATCCGTTCGCGCTCCTCCACCGGAATACCAATCCCGTCATCCTCGACCGTTACCAGGCAGGCACCATCCTCTTCCAGGCGCAAGCGCAGCAACAGGCTCTCGTCGCAGTAACGCATGGCATTGCGCACCAGGTTCTGCACCGCCCGTGCCGTCAGCCGCGGGTCCAGCACAAAACGCGGCAAATCACCCTCGGCCCGCACCTCCCACTGGATACCCCGGCCATCGAGTTCCTCGGCAAAGCCACCGAGCACGCTGTCGACCAGCTCCAGCAACGACACCTCGACCCGCTCGCGGGCCTGGTCGGCGTTGTACAGCCGGCTGTAGGACAACAGCTCCAGCACCAGCTCATCCAGCTCCCGCACATGCCCCACCAGCCCCAGCAGGCGTTTGCGGCTGGCCGGCGGCACTTCGTCGAACAGCAGCACCAGGCCGAAGTCCAGCCGGGTCAGCGGCGTGCGCAGCTCGTGCGACACCGCATTGAGCAGCTCGCGCTGCTGGTTGACGTGGCGCTCCAGGTCACTGGCCATGGTGTCGAACACCCCGGCCAGCTCACCGATGTTGGAGTGCGGCGAAATGTGCGTACGCTCGGCCATCTGCCCCTGGCCCAGGCGCCGGGCGGTTTCCTTGAGGCGCTCCAGGTCGCGCCAGTGCGGCCATACCCACAGCAGCAGGCAGCCGAGCATGGCCGCACCGATCAGTACGGTCACGCCCCACGACAGCACGTTGATGTCCAGCGGGTCTGGCGGTGAGTGCAGGCGCACCAGCCATTCCTTGTCCAGCGGCGCCAGCACCGTCTCGTAATAACCCCATTCGGCAATGCGCACGGCGTACAGGCCGTGCTCCAGGCGCGCCTGCTCATCCTCGCTCAAGTCGGCCTGGTCCATGCGCAGCAGCTGCAGTTCCAGCGGCGCGAAATCACTGGCCAGCTCCTGCTCCACTGCCGGCCACTGCTCGCGCGGGGCCTGGCGGAACTGGCGCACGATCAACGACTGCACGCCCTTGGCCTGGTCCAGGTTGTAAGCCATGAAGCGGTCCTGGAACAGGCCGACGATGGTGTCAGGGATGAACAACAGCGCACCGGCATAGGCGACGATGATCACCAGGTACAGCCGCACCAGTATCTTCAGCATGGGCGGTCAGCACTCCCACTCGACGCGGCTGAACAGGTAGCCCTTGCCCCACACGGTCTTGATCTTGCGCGCTTCGCCGGCGTTATCGTCGAACTTGCGCCGCAGCTTGGAGATGGCTACATCCACCGAGCGGTCAGTGCCGTTGAACTCGATACCACGCAGCTGCTGCAGGATGCGGTCGCGGTTCAGCACTTCGCCAGCATTGCGCGCCAGTACCACCAGCAGGTTGTACTCGCCGCTGGACAGCTCCACCTCTTCGCCGCGCCAGCTCACGGTGCGCTCGGCCAGGTCGATGCGCAGTCCACCGATCAGGATCAGGTCGTTGTCCAGGCGCGGCTCGTTGACGCTGCTGCGGCGCAGCAGGGTGCGCACGCGGGCCAGCAGCACACGCGGCTCGCAGGGCTTGGTCACGTAGTCGTCAGCGCCCATTTCCAGGCCCAGGACCTGGTCGTGGCTGTCATCGCGGGCGGTCAGCATCAGGATCGGCAGGCCCTGCGACTCCTGGCGCAGCAGGCGGCACAGCTGCAAGCCATCGATGCCCGGCAGCATCAGGTCGAGGATGACCAGGTCAGGCTTTTGCCGACGATACTCGTCCAGCACATGATCGCCACGGGCGATCACCTGAACATGGAAGTCGTTGCGTTGCAGGTAACTGGCGATCAGCTCGGACAGGGCGCTGTCGTCTTCGACCAGGAAAATATTCGGCATAGGCGCTTGGGAATCTGGGTTGAGGTAGGCCTTGCCGGCCTCTTCGCGGGTAAACCCGCTCCCACAGGGACCACACAGGTTCCAGATGCTGTGCGGTCCCTGTGGGAGCGGGTTTACCCGCGAAGAGGCCGGCACAGGAATACTCAGGATATAGAACACTACAGGTAGACAGGATTGTTCTTCACACTTTTTCACACTCGTCCTACAGGTATTAACAGCCACCCAAGGAACGCCTGCCGTAGCATACAGGCGGTCATCATCGGAAGATCCGTATGTCTACTACCCTCCCCCCACGCCTGCGCCCATTGGCGCTTCTGGCGTTTCTGAGCCTGTCCCTGGCCGGCTGCGACGACAGCGCCGAACAGGATGAGCAAGCCCCCACCCCGCAAGTGCGGGTGGAAACCCTGCAACTGCAGCCACTGGCCATCAGCAGTGAGCTGAGCGGTCGCATCCTCGCGCCGCGCACCGCCGAAGTGCGCGCGCGGGTCGCGGGCGTGGTGCTCAAGCGGGTGTACCGCGAAGGCAGCGACGTCAAGCAGGGCGATGTGCTGTTCCTGATCGACCCGGCACCGTTCAAGGCCGACCATGACAGTGCCCGCGCCACCCTGGCCAAGGCCGAGGCCACCCTGTACCAGGCGCGCCTGCAAGAGCAGCGCTACCGCGAGCTGGTCGACGACAAGGCCGTCAGCCGCCAGGAATACGACAACGCCAAGGCCAGCTACCTGCAGGCCGATGCCGCAGTGGCCGAGGCCAAGGCCGCCCTGGAGCGCGCCCGCCTCAACCTCGGCTACGCCACCGTGACCGCGCCGATTTCCGGCCGTATCGGCCGCGCCCAGGTCACCGAAGGTGCGCTGGTCGGGCAGAACGAGACCACGCCGCTGGCGACCATCCAGCAACTGGACCCGATCCACGCCGATGTCACCCAGTCGACTCGCGAACTCAACGCCCTGCGCCGCGCCTTGCGTGCAGGCGAGCTGCAGCAGGTCGGTGACGGCCAGGCCCGTGCCACGCTGATCCAGGACGACGGCAGCACCTACCCGCTGCCGGGCAAGCTGCTGTTCTCCGACATCAGCGTCGACCCCAGCACCAACCAGATCACCCTGCGCAGCGAGTTCCCCAACCCGGACCTCGACCTGCTGCCCGGCAGCTACGTGCGCGTGCGCCTGGAGCAGGCTGTTCAGCCTAAGGGCCTGAGCGTGCCGCAGCGCGCCATCCTGCGCGACAGCGCCGGCGTGCCCAAGGTGCTGGTGGTCGACCCGCAGGCCCGGGTCAGCGACCGCCAGGTCGTACTGGGCAGCGCCCAGGGCGACCGCTGGATCGTCAGCGAAGGCCTGGCCCCCGGCGAGCAGGTAGTGGTCGAGGGCCTGCAACACGTCAAGGCCGGTGACCAGGTGCAGGTCGACAACGCATCAGGGGCACCGCCCATCGCACAGCACACTGGCCAGTGAGGGCCTGACTCATGCCGCAATTCTTCATCGACCGCCCGGTATTCGCCTGGGTGGTCGCCCTGTTCATCCTGCTGGCCGGTGCCCTGGCCATCCCGCAGCTGCCGGTGGCCCAGTACCCCAACGTGGCCCCGCCGCAGGTGGAGATCTACGCCGTGTACCCGGGCGCTTCGGCGGCGACCATGGACGAGAGCGTGGTCAGCCTGATCGAGCAGGAGCTCAACGGTGCCGACAACCTGCTGTACTTCGAGTCGCAGAGCAGCCTGGGCAGCGCCACCATCACCGCCACCTTTGCCCCGGGCACCAACCCGGACCTGGCCCAGGTTGACGTGCAGAACCGCCTGAAGGTGGTCGAGTCGCGCCTGCCACGCCCGGTGACCCAGCAGGGCCTGCAGGTGGAAAAGGTCTCCACCGGCTTCCTGCTGCTGGCCACCCTCACCTCCGAAGACGGCAAGCTCGACGAAACCGCCCTGTCGGATATCCTCGCGCGCAACGTGATGGACGAGATCCGCCGCCTCAAGGGCGTCGGCAAGGCCCAGCTGTACGGTTCGGAACGTGCCATGCGCATCTGGATCGACCCGCGCAAGCTGATCGGCTTCAACCTTACGCCCAACGACGTGGCCGAGGCCATCGCCGCGCAGAACGCCCAGGTGGCCCCCGGCAGCATTGGTGACCTGCCCAGCCGT
This sequence comes from Pseudomonas sp. 43(2021), assembly GCF_017490805.1. NCBI lineage: Bacteria > Pseudomonadati > Pseudomonadota > Gammaproteobacteria > Pseudomonadales > Pseudomonadaceae > Pseudomonas > Pseudomonas sp. 43(2021). The sequence goes on along the minus strand of NZ_JAFGYJ010000012.1, from coordinate 5,092 downwards.
AGCACCCAGGAAATCACCGCCAACGTGGTGGTCAAGGGCCAGCTGAGCAGCCCCGAGGAGTTCGCTGCGATTGTCCTGCGCGCCAACCCGGACGGTTCCACGGTGACCATCGGCGATGTCGCCCGGGTCGAGATCGGTGCCCAGGAATACCAGTACGGCACGCGCCTGAACGGCAAGCCGGCCACCGCCTTCAGCGTGCAGCTGTCGCCGGGCGCCAACGCCATGGAAACCGCCACCCTGGTGCGGGCGAAGATGCAGGACCTGGCGCGCTACTTCCCGGAAGGCGTCAAGTACGACATTCCCTACGACACCTCGCCATTCGTCAAAGTGTCGATCGAGCAGGTCATCAACACCTTGTTCGAAGCCATGCTGCTGGTGTTCGCGGTGATGTTCCTGTTCCTGCAGAACCTGCGCTACACCCTGATCCCGACGCTGGTGGTGCCGGTGGCGCTGATGGGGACCTTCGCCGTGATGCTCGCCATGGGCTTCTCGGTCAACGTGCTGACCCTGTTCGGCATGGTGCTGGCCATCGGCATCCTGGTCGACGATGCCATCGTGGTGGTGGAAAACGTCGAGCGGATCATGGCCGAGGAAGGCCTGCCGCCCAAGCAGGCCACGCGCAAGGCCATGGGCCAGATCAGCGGCGCGATCGTCGGTATTACCCTGGTGCTGGTGGCGGTGTTCCTGCCCATGGCCTTCATGCAAGGCTCGGTGGGGGTGATCTACCAGCAGTTCTCGCTGTCGATGGCCGTATCGATCCTGTTCTCTGCGTTCCTGGCGCTCAGCCTGACCCCGGCGCTATGCGCCACCCTGCTCAAACCCGTGGCCAGGGGCGAGCACCATGAACGCAAGGGCTTCTTCGGCTGGTTCAACCGCCGCTTCGAAGGCATGAGCAACGGCTACCAGCGCTGGGTGATGCAGGCGCTCAAGCGCAGCGGCCGCTACCTGCTGGTATACGCGCTGCTGCTGGCGGTGCTGGGCTATGGCTTCAGCCAGCTGCCCACGGCGTTCCTGCCCACCGAAGACCAGGGCTACACCATCACCGACATCCAGCTGCCGCCAGGTGCCAGCCGCATGCGCACCGAACAGGTGGCGGCACAGATCGAGGCGCACAACGCCGAGGAACCGGGCGTGGGCAACACCACCTTGATCCTGGGTTTCAGCTTCTCCGGTAGCGGGCAGAATGCGGCACTGGCCTTCACCACGCTCAAGGACTGGTCCGAACGCGGTGCCGACGATAGCGCCCAGTCGATCGCCGACCGCGCAACCATGGCCTTCACCCAGCTCAAGGACGCCGTGGCCTACGCTGTGCTGCCGCCGCCGATCGATGGCCTTGGCGAGTCGACCGGCTTCGAGTTCCGCCTGCAGGACCGCGGCGGCATGGGCCATGCCGAGCTGATGGCCGCCCGCGACGAGCTGCTGGCCAATGCCACCAAGAGCAAGGTGCTGACCAACGTGCGCGAAGCCTCGCTGGCGGAAAGCCCGCAGGTGCAGCTGGAAATCGACCGCCGCCAGGCCAATGCCCTGGGCGTGTCGTTTGCCGATATCGGCACGGTGCTGGACGTGGCCGTAGGTTCCAGCTACGTCAACGACTTCCCCAACCAGGGCCGTATGCAGCGGGTGGTGGTGCAGGCCGAAGGCGACCAGCGCAGTCAGGTCGAAGACCTGCTGAAGATTCACGTGCGCAACGACAGCGGCAAGATGGTGCCACTGGGCGCATTCGTCCAGGCCAGGTGGGTCAGCGGCCCGGTGCAACTGACCCGCTACAACGGCTACCCGGCGGTGTCGATTTCCGGCGAGCCGGCGGCCGGCTACAGTTCGGGCGAAGCCATGGCCGAAATCGAGCGCCTGGTAGCTCAGCTGCCGGCCGGCGCCGGCCTGGAATGGACTGGCCTGTCGCTGCAGGAACGGCTGTCCGGCAGCCAGGCACCGATGCTGATGGCGCTGTCGTTGCTGGTGGTGTTCCTGTGCCTGGCAGCGCTGTACGAAAGCTGGTCGATCCCCACGGCAGTACTGCTGGTAGTGCCGCTCGGCGTGCTCGGTGCGGTGCTGGCGGTGACCCTGCGCGGCATGCCCAACGACGTGTTCTTCAAGGTCGGCCTGATCACCCTGATCGGCCTGTCGGCGAAGAACGCCATCCTGATCATCGAGTTCGCCAAGAGCCTGACCGACCAGGGTGTCGATGCCGTCGATGCCGCCGTGCAGGCCGCGCGCCTGCGCCTGCGGCCGATCGTGATGACCTCGCTGGCGTTCATTCTGGGCGTAGTGCCATTGGCCATCGCCAGCGGCGCCAGTTCGGCCAGCCAGCAGGCGATCGGCACCGGCGTGATCGGCGGCATGCTCAGCGCCACCCTGGCGGTGGTGTTCGTGCCGGTGTTCTTCGTGGTGGTGATGCGCCTTGCCAAGCGATACCAGGCGGGTAATGCCGACACGCAGACCGTGACCCGCGAAAGCTGACTGGACAAGCCCCGCGTGAAATGGGAGGGTTCCCGGCAATGACTGCCCGGAACCCTTTTTCATGCCTGATGCCCTGCCCTCCTGCTCCATCCTCATTCTCGCCGGTGGCCGCGGCCAGCGCATGGGCGGCCGTGACAAGGGCCTGCTCGACTGGCAGGGCGAACCGCTGGTGGCGCATGTGCAACGCGTGGTACGGCCACTCAGCGATGATCTGGTGATTTCCTGCAACCGTAATCAGGAGGCCTACCGGGCGTATGCCGACCAGTTGGTGGGCGATGCCGAGGCTGACTACCCCGGGCCGCTGGCGGGGGTGATTGCCGGGCTCAAGGTGGCGCGGCATGAATGGGTGGTGCTGCTGGCCTGTGATGCGCCGCTGGTTGACCGGGAGTTGATCGAGGACCTGCTGCGCTTGGCGGTGGCCAGTGACAGTGCGGCCATGGTGCGCCAGAGTGGGTACTGGCAGCCAATGTTCAGTGTGCTGCCACGCCGGGTATTGCCGGTGCTGGAGCAGGCCTGGGCGGCGGGTGAGCGGAGTTTGCAGAAGGCCTTGCTGCGTGAGGCCGTGCAGGGGCTGGCATGTGCCGACAATGATCGCAGGTTGAGCAACTTCAACAGCCCGGAGTTGTTGCAAGGCTGAGGTCATCTACTGCCTGTGTTGGCCTCTTCGCGGGCATGCCCGCTCCCACAGGTTCTCCACTGCTCTTGAGGCCTGTGCAGTACCTGTGGGAGCGGGTTTACCCGCGAAGTGGTCGGTACAGGCAACACATCACCCGGCAGACAGCTCCTCGACACTGATCTCGCGCATGCGGAACTTCTGCACCTTGCCGGTCACCGTCATCGGGAACTCATCGACAAAGCGGAAGTACCGGGGCACCTTGAAATGCGCAATCCGCGCCTTCGCCCACTCGCGCAGTTCTTCCGCGCTGGCCGTATGCCCCGGGTGCAGCCGCACCCAGGCCACGATCTCTTCGCCATACTTGCTGCACGGCACGCCAATCACCTGCACATCGGCCACCGCCGGATGGGTGAAGAAGAACTCCTCCAGTTCGCGCGGGTAGATGTTCTCGCCGCCGCGAATGATCATGTCCTTGCTGCGCCCGACAATGCGCACATAGCCCTGCTCATCCATCACCGCCAGGTCGCCGGTGTGCATCCAGCCTTCTTCATCGATGCTTTCGGCCGTGGCCTTGGGGTTGTTCCAGTAGCCCAGCATCACGCTGTAACCCCGCGTGCACAGCTCGCCGATCTCGCCACGCGGCACAGTGTTGCCGTCAGCATCGATCACCTGGTTCTCCAGCCGCGGCTGGGTACGCCCGACGCTGGTCACGCGGCGCTCCAGGTCGTCGCTGGCGCCGGTCTGTAACGACACCGGGCTGGTCTCGGTCATGCCGTAGGCAATCTGCACCTCGGCCATGTGCATCTCGCCGATAACCCGGCGCATCACTTCGATCGGGCAGGTGGCACCGGCCATGATCCCGGTGCGCAGGCTCGACAGGTCGAACTCGCCACGCTGCGGGTGGTCCAGTTCGGCGATGAACATGGTCGGCACGCCATACAACGCAGTGGCCTTTTCTTCCGCCACCGCACGCAGGGTCGCCAGCGGGTCGAAGGCGTCATTGGGGTAGATCAGGGTGCTGCCGTGAGTCATGCAGCCGAGGTTGGCCATGACCATGCCGAAGCAGTGGTACAACGGCACCGGTACCACCAGCCGGTCATGCTCGGTAAGGCCCAGGCTTTCACCGACCATGTAGCCGTTGTTGAGGATGTTGCTGTGGCTGAGGGTGGCGCCTTTGGGGAAACCGGTGGTGCCCGAGGTGTACTGGATGTTGATCGGGTCGTCGCCGCGCAATTGTGCCTGGCGCTCGGCCAAGGCTTCACGACTGACGGCGTGAGCTCGGGCTTGCAGGCCGTGCCAGGCGAGGAAGCCCGGCGGTGGCGCGGCGGCCAGGCTGACCACGCCGCGCAGCTCGGGGAAGCGCTCGCAGATCAGGTTGCCCGGCTGGCCGCTGGCCAGGCCCGGGACCAGGCCCAGCAGCATGGCGTGGTAATCGGAGGTCTTGAATGCGTCGGCGCAGATCACCCAGCGGCAGCCGGACTGGCCAAGGGCGTAGTCCAGTTCGCTGGAGCGGTAGGCCGGGTTGATGTTGACCAGGATTGCGCCGACCTTGGCGCTGGCGAACTGGGTAATGCACCACTCTGCGCAGTTGGGCGCCCAGATGCCGAGGCGGTCACCGGGCTGCACGCCCAGCGCCATCAGCGCGCGGGCGTGCTGGTCGACGGCTGCGGCCAGTTGCCGCCAGCTGTAGCGCAGGGCCTGGTGGCGGACTACCAGGGCTTCGCGGTCGGGGAAGCGTGCGACGGTGGTGTCGAAGGCGTCGCCGATGCACTGGGTAAGCAGGGGTTTGTCCTGATTGCCCTGGGAGTAGCTTGGCTGGGGCATGGGCGGTCTCTTGTTGTTCTTGTGTTGATTGAGCGGGCCTCTTCGCGGGTAAACCCGCTCCCACAGGGTGAGGTGCGCCCCATTTGTTGGACAATCTTTGATTAGGCTGCTGCGGCCTGATTCCTGTATGCCACGGGACTCAGGCCGGCCAGCCCCATCTTGATTCGATCATGGTTGTAGTAATCGATGTATTCA
>NZ_JAFGYJ010000127.1:0-670 GCF_017490805.1 Pseudomonas sp. 43(2021) | reverse complement strand
TCAACGGCGTCAACCTGTATGAATCGCGGGCCAGTGCAGCCGGGGCGACGCTGGTCAACGGCCGGCATCGCAAGGTCAATCTCGATAACGACCAGCACGTCACCGTGCATCAGGGCGGCACTTCAGCGGAAGCCAACTGGACGTTGCCGAGCGACTTCACCCTGACGTCGGTCAGCTCTTATCGTTTCTGGAATTTCACCCCGCGCAACGACGATGGCCTCAACGTGCCGGCCAGTTACAACGCCGGCGTGTCGGTGGAAGACAAACAGTATTCGCAGGAATTTCGCCTGGCCTCGCCCAAGGGTGAGTTCTTCGATTATGTGGTCGGCGCCTACTATTTCGGCTCGGATCTGGACAACAAATCCTTCTCCTATTACGGCCCGCAGGCCGATATCTGGAATGGCACACCGGCGGGCAGCCTGGCCAACGTCACCAGCGTCGGCAACGGCCATATCCAGACCGACAGTTTCGCCCTGTTTGCCCAAGGCACCTGGCACCTGAGCGAACGTCTCGATTTCACCGCCGGGGTGCGTGGCACCTACGAAGAGAAAAACGCCTCGGTCGGCCGCAACGCGCCGGTCGGCGGTGTAGCTGTGGCCGGCGCGGCAGCCAATGCGCGTCGCGGCCGTGCCGGCGTCTACGATTCCGGTGACTTGAATCAGTACAGCTC
>NZ_JAFGYJ010000126.1:0-670 GCF_017490805.1 Pseudomonas sp. 43(2021) | reverse complement strand
GCAGCAACCTGGCGATCGGTCTGGTGATGGAGCAGATCTTCAACGCCCGCTCCGAAGTGGTCGAACAGAAAATGCGCGAAGTCTGGCGCAGCAGTCTGGAAATCGCTGGCGTCAGCTATGCGCTGTGTCGTCGTCACACTCAGCTCAAACCCGATCAGGCGGCACTCGGCGGGCTGGTGCATCAGATTGGTGTGTTGCCGATCCTGACTTACGCCGAAGACCACAATGAACTGCTCTCAGATGCGGTCAGCCTGACCCATGTGATCGAGCAGATTCACCCATTGCTCGGCGAGAAATTGCTGCGGGTCTGTGAGTTTCCCGATCGCCTGGTGCATTTGCCTTTGCTGTATCAAGACTTCAGCCTCGACTCGGCGCGCATCGATTACGTCGATGTCGTGCAAGTAGCCAATTTGTATTGCCGCAAGGACACCGATCATCCGTTTGCGCGGATTGACCCGTTTAGCGTGCCGGCGTTCAGGAAGCTGGGGATTGACCCGGAGAACAAGCAGTTCTGCGCGGATCTGGAAGAATCGCGGTCGATGTTCTACTGACTTGTAGTGAGGGGATTTATCCCCGTTGGGTTGCGAAGCGACCCTGAACTCTGCAACCCGGTTTTTTCCAGACAGATTGTGATCGCTGAACTGCGACTGCTGCGCAGCCGAGCGGGGAT
>NZ_JAFGYJ010000125.1:0-671 GCF_017490805.1 Pseudomonas sp. 43(2021) | reverse complement strand
ATGTAGGAGCTGCCGAAGGCTGCGATCTTTTGCGTTTTACACCAACATCGGAAGATTAAAAAACGCCCGGGCACACGCGGTGGTATGTGCGGCCAGCGCTTCCTCGGTCTCGCCGCGATGCAACGCCACTTCGCGCAGCACTTCGCTCAGATACGCCGGCTCATTGCGGCCGTTTTTCGGCTTCGGCCGCAACGTGCGCGGCAGCAGATATGGCGCGTCGCTTTCCAGCATCAGCCGTCCCGCTTTGATCTCTTTGACCAGTGGATGCAGATGCGTGCCCCGGCGTTCGTCGCAGATCCAGCCGGTGATGCCGATGTGCAGATCCAGATCGAGGTAGCTGAACAAGGCCTTTTGCTCGCCAGTGAAGCAGTGCACCACCGCCGCCGGCAGTTGATCGCGGAAGTCCTTGAGGATCTCCAGCAGGCGCTGGCTGGCATCGCGCTCGTGCAGGAACACCGGCAATTGCAGCTCCACGGCCAGCGCCAGATGTTCTTCCAGGACCTTTTCCTGTTGCGCGCGCGGGGAGAAATCGCGGTTGAAATCCAGCCCGCATTCGCCCACCGCGACGACGCTGGATTCGTTCAACAGACTGCGCAGACGACGGGCGCTGTCAGCGTTCCAGTCGCTGGCCGAATGGGGGTGAATGCCGGCGGTGGCGAACAGCCGTTGGC
>NZ_JAFGYJ010000124.1:0-672 GCF_017490805.1 Pseudomonas sp. 43(2021) | reverse complement strand
GTACAGGGTGATGTCGTAAGCGGCAGCGCGTTCCACGCCGATGCTCAACTGATATTCACGCAGGTAGTTGACCAGCACCGGACCGAGCACGCCGGCAGCGGCCCAGGCAGTCAGCAGACGACCGTGGATCGCACCGACCATCTGTGTACCGAACAGGTCGGCCAGATACGCCGGAACGGTGGCAAAACCACCGCCGTACATCGACAGGATGATGCAGAACGCCGCCACGAACAGCGCAACGTTGCCCAGATGGCCCATGTTCGGAATCAGCGCGTACAGGGCAAAACCCAGCGCGAAGAACACGAAGTAGGTGTTCTTGCGGCCCAGGTAGTCCGAGAACGAGGCCCAGAAGAACCGGCCTCCGATGTTGAACAGGCTCAGCAGACCAGTGAAGCCCGCTGCGATCGCCGCGATCGAGGCCAGTTGGCCAGCGTCGAGTTGACCGAACGGTACATCGACGCCCAGCAGTTTGCCGCCGAACACTTCCTGCAACAGTGGCGAAGCCATGCCGAGGATACCGATACCCGCCGACACGTTCAGGCACAGCACCAGCCAGACCAGACGGAATTGCGGGGTTTTCCACGCTACGTTCACGTGGACGTGACGGTTGGTGATCATGGCGTTGGACGCTTTCTTCGCCGGAGCGGTCCAGCCTTCAGGTTTCCAGCCGGT
>NZ_JAFGYJ010000123.1:0-685 GCF_017490805.1 Pseudomonas sp. 43(2021) | reverse complement strand
ACGGTCGCCAGGGCATTGCCACCGTTAAAAATGGCCAGTGCCTTGGGCACGCTGGCGGCGGGCACCAGACGCATGGCCAACGCCGCCGACATCGACCAGAAGCCACCGATTACCACGCCGATCAATGCGCGACCGATCATATACACCGTGTAATTGGGCGCCAGGCCCACCACCAGCCCGGACGCGCACATCAGCGCGGTCAACAGCAGCAACAGGCGCTTGCGATCCATCGAGCCGGCGAGCCTGCTGATCGTCAGGCTGGTCAGCACCGCGAACGCGCCAGAGATGGCAATGCCGTAGCCGGCCAGGCCTTCGCTGATGTGCAAGTCCGTAGCCATTGGCGTGAGCAGACTGACCGGCATGAACTCGGAAGCGATCAGCGCGAAGACGCACAGGGTCATCGCGAACACGCCGCTCCAGTACGCCGGTTGCTCGCCGTCAGTGGACGCTTCCATGGGCTGGGCTGTCGGGGTGTCGATTACTTGAGCCGTCATGCGAAAACCTGTCTTGAAGAAGAAATCATCGAGGCCTTCTGCCCCGCTACTCAGGCTGCAAAGCTTGACGGATCGGGCTTAACTTGATTAGTAGCGGTAATCTTCATGTGCTTTTGAGAAAAATTCAGCAATGAGCAACGCCAAAGTCAACGACCTGCAGGCCTTTCTGGCGGTGGCCCAGGAGCAAAGCT
>NZ_JAFGYJ010000122.1:0-690 GCF_017490805.1 Pseudomonas sp. 43(2021) | reverse complement strand
CAGCAAGCGTTCGCCCTCCTCCCGGGAGAGTTCGAGCGGCGTCGGTACACGCACGAGCTCTCTGAGCTCGGTTTTATTCAGGAACGGTCTGTTCTCGGCGAGAAACCCGGCGATGCGCACGATGTTAGGGTCGTTGAATTTCTGGTAGAACCCTGTCTGCAACCGCGCAGATTGCGCTGGTGCTTTCAGCGCGCCGAAGTAATCGATGATCGCCATACTGCTGCTGATCGAAGCGTCCTCGGCCGCGGCATGGGTATAGCGCCTGATGTTCAGCGGAACGCTCTGGGTCAGGGTGTTGCTCAGGGGCGTCGTCATGTTGGCACTGGCGCTCATTCTTGAGCGTTGCTGAAGCTTTTTTTCCCGTCTGATGAAAGCACCCAGCGCATCATTCCTGCGGGTTTCTGCACGCGAAGTGAATAATTCATAACAAAGATCAGCGTCTTCATCAGACGTGTACATCACAACGCCGAAGCGTCCCGTGGCGGCATCCCGGCTTTGTTGTGTTTCTTGTTCAAGCCCTACATTCAAAGGTCCGCCGGCCCGGCGCGTAGTCACATAGGATGCCGATTCACGCACGGTAAAAAAATGAATGTCAGCATTCATGAACACTTGCAGATCCGCTTCCGGCATGTGTGCCAACGCCAGCTTGATGGCAGACATCATGCCGCCGTTCACCGCTTCGAAATGCAC
>NZ_JAFGYJ010000121.1:0-691 GCF_017490805.1 Pseudomonas sp. 43(2021) | reverse complement strand
AATCAATCTTCCTTCGGCACAACCCAAAAAATCTGCACGCCACCGTCGTCGCGATAAGCGAGGGTAACGTTGTCGTTCTCGTCGATTTCCTCGAGCAAGCGCTCCCAGTCGTCCATCGGCTCATCCGGCAGACGGAAAATCAGTGCGGCTTTGGCTTTTTGTGCGGTGGGGGAATTGATGATTTTCTGAACGCGCATACCCATGCGGTCGTAAGCGTCAGGAGCAGCAGGAGAGGTGGCCACGAGGTTATCCTTATTAAGCTGTACGTGCATACAGTATTTAACTGTAGGCGATTTCGCAACTGCTTAAAATTCAAGAAAATCCTCTGACAGCGTGTTTCCGGTTTTGGTGTAGGGCTTGTCGAGATTTTTGTGGGAAAAGTATTGGAAGGGTGTAAGCGGGGCACCACCTGCCAAGCTGGCAGGTGATGCGCAATTGCCCGATCGAGACGTGATCAGGCGATGTTCAATCAGTATTCCCAGAACATCCGTTGCAGCTCTTTACTGTCGTTGGTCTTGGTCAGCGCGACCATCGCCAGGATGCGGGCTTTTTGCGGGTTCAGATCGTGAGCGACAACCCAGTCGTATTTGTCGTCAGGCTGTTCGGCGTTACGCAGGACAAAGCCGCCAGCGTTGACGTGGGACGAGCGAATGATCTGCACGCCATCCTTGCGCAGCGCTTGCAGGGATGG
>NZ_JAFGYJ010000120.1:0-693 GCF_017490805.1 Pseudomonas sp. 43(2021) | reverse complement strand
CCTCGACACTTTCGAGAAAGTCGACCTTGCCCTGGCCAACGTTGCCGCCGTGCGTGATGCGGTCGGGCCGAACGTCGGTATCGGCGTCGACTTCCACGGCCGCGTGCACAAGCCGATGGCCAAGGTGCTGATGAAGGAGCTCGACCCGTACAAACTGATGTTCATCGAAGAACCGGTGCTCAGCGAAAACTACGAAGCGCTGAAAGAACTGGCGCCGCTGACCAGCCCGCCGATTGCCCTCGGCGAACGGTTGTTCTCGCGTTGGGACTTTAAACGGGTGTTGAGCGAAGGCTACGTCGACATTATCCAGCCGGATGCCTCCCACGCCGGCGGCATCACCGAAACCCGCAAGATCGCCAACATGGCCGAAGCCTACGACGTCGCGCTGGCGCTGCATTGCCCGCTGGGACCAATCGCCCTGGCGGCGTGTTTGCAACTCGACGCGGCTTGTTACAACGCGTTTATCCAGGAGCAGAGCCTCGGCATCCATTACAACGAGAGCAACGACTTGCTCGACTATGTGAAGGATCCGCGCGTGTTCGACTACGACCAGGGCTTCGTGAAGATTCCGAACGGCCCAGGGCTGGGCATCGAGATCAACGAGGAATACGTGATCGAACGCGCCGCCGTCGGCCACCGCTGGCGCAACCCGATCTGGCGTCATGCCGATGGCAGCTTTGCCGAGTGGTGAGT
>NZ_JAFGYJ010000119.1:0-697 GCF_017490805.1 Pseudomonas sp. 43(2021) | reverse complement strand
TTCCTGTTAAGGCCATAGCCTCGCTCAAAGATCCTGAAGCCTGCACGGTCGGTGTGGGAGCGGCTTTAGCCGCGAACACCGGCGCAGCCGGTGCCATGCACCGTGTTGGATTCTTCGCGGCTGAAGCCGCTCCCACAGGGTACGCGGACTGCTTGCGAATTCAGTTCTCCAAGCGACAGCGCAGCCCGAAGGGCTGGGCCATCTCCCACGGGGATCGTGCCCGACCGAGGATTGGCGCCATTCCTGTTAAGGCCATAGCCTCGCTCAAAGATCCTGAAGCCTGCACGGTCGGTGTGGGAGCGGCTTTAGCCGCGAACACCGGCGTAGCCGGTGCCATGCACCGTGTTGGATTCTTCGCGGCTGAAGCCGCTCCCACAGGGTACGCGGACTGCTTGCGAATTCAGTTCTCCAAGCGACAACGCAGCCCGAAGGGCTGGGCCATCTCCCACGGGGATCGCGCCCGGCGGAGGATTGGCGCCATTCCTGTTAAGGCCATAGCCTCGCTCAAAGATCCTGAAGCCTGCACGGTCGGTGTGGGAGCGGCTTTAGCCGCGAACACCGGCGCAGCCGGTGCCATGCACCGTGTTGGATTCTTCGCGGCTGAAGCCGCTCCCACAGGGTACGCGGACTGCTTGCGAATTCAGTTCTCCAAGCGACAGCGCAGCCCGAAGGGCTGGGCCATCTCCCACGGGGATCG
>NZ_JAFGYJ010000118.1:0-700 GCF_017490805.1 Pseudomonas sp. 43(2021) | reverse complement strand
ATCGTGCACTGCGCGGCGTGCGGCCCCGTCGCGGTGCCCGAGCACGCATTGCCCGTGCGGCTGCCGGAGGACGTCGATCTGAGCCGGCCCGGCAATCCGCTCGAGCACCACGCGCGCTTTCGCGACGTGCGCTGCCCGCGCTGCGGCGCGAGCGCGCGGCGCGACGCGCAAACCCTCGAAGCCTATTCGAGCCCGTGGTGGTACCACTGGATGTGCAAGCGCGTCGATGTCGACGATCCGTTCAACCGCGACGACGCGAACGCATGGCTGCCGGTGGATCTGATGATCGGCGGCGCCGACCAGGTGCGAACCTGCTTCTTCCACGTGCGGATGATCGCGCGCGCGCTGCGCGGGATGGGCATCGCCGATGTCGACGAGCCCGTGACGACGCTGCTCGCGCTCGGCATGGTCAAGCAGGACGACCGCAAGATGAGCAAGAGCGCGGGCAACGCGGTGAGCCTCGCATCGATCATCGAGCGCTACGGCGCCGACGCGCTGCGCCTCGCGATCATCGGCGCGGCCGCGCCCGAGAACGACGTCAACTGGTCGGACGACCTCGTGCGCCGGCAGCGCGCGTTCGTCGCGCGGCTGTGGGCGTTCGTCCACCGGGTCGCCGAGACCGAAGCCGGCATCGCCGCCGCGCACGACGCGGGCGATCCGCCGGCCGCCGGCCGGCCCGATGCGCTGCAACGGCGAATGC